>JBIJAD010000272.1:0-5471 GCA_044345955.1 Lysobacteraceae bacterium | reverse complement strand
TCGATCAATCACTTGCGCGACCGTGTTCATGTGCGGTCGCGGCCGGAAGCCCCCGCCGTCGTGCATCGATGCCGCCGATCCAGCCTGAACGGAATCGGCGCGACGCTGCAGCGACGGGAACTCGCGGCCCTCCGGTCCGGTCGCAGCGTCGGCCTCGGTGGCGGTCGCGAGCCGCGGACAGTATCCTAGCCTGTCGTTTGTGGAGTCCACAGCGGGGCCGCCGAGGCGGCCCCATTCCATGCCGGCGATCCCGGCACGTCCCCATCTGGAGAGTTACTGAATGAAGTTGCGTCTGCTTGCCGCTGCGACCCTGGCGGCCCTTGCCCTCACTGCCGGTCAAGCCGCGGCCCAGGATGTCACGTCCGACAAGGGCAAACTCAGCTACGGACTGGGCTATCGCGCCGGTCTGGAGCTGGCCAACGTGCTCGCCAGCGGCGAACAACTGGACATGAACTCCGTCATCAAGGGGCTGCAGGACGCCGCCGCGCGCAAGGATCCGGCCGTTCCGGGCGAACAGCTCGGTGCCGCGATCCAGGCGCTGCAGGGCCGCATGGAAGGCCGCGCCCGCGCGCAGCTCGAACAGCGCGCCAACGAGAACAAGACCAAGGGCGACGCCTTCCTGGCGCAGAACCGCGGCAAGGCCGGGGTGAAAGTCCAGCCCAGCGGCGTGCAGTACCGGGTGATCGAAGCCGGCAGCGGCGCCCGCCCGACCCAGGAAAACCAGATCACGGTCGAATTCCGCACCACGCTGCCGGACGGTACCGAGATCGAGAACACCAACAAGGCGATCAACGGTCAGGTGCCCGGCCCGGTGACCATCCGCCTGAGCGAGATCCCGCTGGCCGGTCTGCGCGAAGCGCTGCAGATGATGTCCAACGGCGCACGCTGGGAAGTGGTGTTGCCGGCCTCCGCCGCGCACGGCACCAGCATCGAACGCGCCGGTCCGATGGCCAACCAGGTGCTGATCTTCGACATCAAACTGCTGAGCGTGGGCCCGGTGGTTCCGGCACCGAGCGCGCAGGCCCGGCCGCGCAACTGATCCGCCGGCGCGAACCGCTCCCGCGCGGGCGGTTCGCCATCCTCCGCGTCACGCCGGCCCCGCGCCGGCGTGACGTTTTTTTGAGCTCCGCGACAGCCCGCACGACAGCCCCCGCCGCGACACCATGAACACCCCTTTCCGCGCCGTCCTCACGCCCTGCATCGGGATCTGCACGCTCGCTCCGAACGGTCATTGCGAAGGCTGTTTCCGCACCGGCGACGAGATCGCGCGCTGGCTTTCGATGAGCGACGACGAACGCCTGCGCTTGATGGATCACGTGCTGCCGGCGCGCGAAGCGGCCGCCGCCGCGGTCGGCGGATGAGCCCCGCGCCGCCGCTGCCCGCGCTCGCCGCGCTGGCCGCGGCGCTGCATCCGCTGCACGCGGCCCCCGGCGACGCACCGTGGAATCGCGACGAACTCGCCGATCTGCTCGGCGATGTGCCGTCGGTCGAGGCCGCGGTGCTGGTCGGTCTGGTACCGCGTGAGCAGGGCCTGCAGGTGCTGCTGACCCGGCGCACCGACAGCCTGCGCCATCACGCCGGGCAGGTGAGTTTTCCCGGCGGCCGGATCGAGTCCGCCGATGCCGATGCGGTCGCCGCCGCGCTGCGCGAAGCGCACGAGGAAATCGGTCTGGGCGCCGCGCTGGCCGCGCCGCTGGGGTTCCTCGACCCGCTGGTGACGATCACCGGCTTCCGCGTCCTGCCGGTGGTCGCGCGCATCGATCCGGACTTCGTCGCTGCGCCCGATGCGGGTGAAGTCGCCGAGGTTTTCGAGGTCGATCTCGGCTTCCTGATGCATCCGGACAATCTCCAGCGCGTCGATCTGCCGTTCCGCGGGCGGGTCCGGCACGTGCTCGAATTCCGCCGCCCGCCGCAGGCGCCGGAGCAGAGGATCTGGGGCGTCACCGCCTCGATCCTGTTCAATCTGCGCGAACGCCTCGCGCGGGCCGGGCTGACATGAACGCATCCGACGCACGCTGGCAGACCCTGGTCGATCCGCAGACATTGGCGGCGCGGCTCGGTGATGCCCATCTGCGTTTGTTCGACTGCCGTTTCGCGCTCAACGACACCGGTGCAGGCGAGGTCGCATGGCGTGCGGCGCGGCTGCCCGGGGCGCGCTACGCGCATCTGGATCGCGATCTCTCCGGTCCGCATGCGCCGGGCAGCGGCCGTCATCCCTGGCCGGACGCGTCCGTATTCGCGGCCTGGTGCGCGCGCAACGGCATGGATACCCGCACCCAGGCGGTGGCCTACGACGCCGGCGACGGCGCCTTCGCCGCGCGATTGTGGTGGCTGCTGCGTTGTCTCGGATATCGCGATGTCGCGGTGCTCGACGGTGGCTGGGCGCAGTGGACTGCGCTCGGTCTGCCCGTCGACCAAAGCACGGCTGTCCCGGTGGCGCCTGCCGCCGCGCCGCCGTCCGCCGCGCCGCTTTCCATCGTATTCGATCGCGAATCGCTGTTTGATGCCGCCGCGATTCCGGCCAGACTCGCGGCCGGCGATCTGCTGATCGACGCGCGCGCCGCGGAGCGTTTCCGCGGTGAGGTCGAGCCGATCGATCGCGTCGCCGGCCATGTGCCCGGCGCGATCAACCGCCCCTACGCCGCCAACCTTCGCGACGGCCGCTTCAAGCCGGCCACCGAACTGGCCGCCGAATTCGCCGCGCTGCTCGACGGCCGCCCGCCGCAGCGCGCGATCGCGATGTGCGGTTCCGGCGTCACTGCCTGCCACCATCTGCTGGCGATGGCCCACGCCGGGCTGCCCGGTGCGCGCCTGTTCACCGGTTCGTGGAGCGGCTGGATCGAAGACCCACAGCGCCCGGTCGCGACCGGCGACGCATGAGCACCCCGATGACCGACGCGACCACGCTGACCTTGCCGGTCGAAATCTGGCACAACCCCGCCTGCGGCACCTCGCGCAACACGCTCGCGCTGATTCGCCATGTCGGGATCGAGCCGGTCGTCGTCGAATATCTGAAGACGCCGCCGTCGAAGGCGCGGTTGGCCGACGTCATCGTTGCAGCCGGCCTTTCGGTGCGCGCGGCGATCCGGCAGAAGGAAACCGCCTACGCGGCGCAGGGGCTGGACGATCTTTCGCTGGGCGACGACGCGCTGCTGGAGGCGATGATCGCCAACCCGGTACTCATCAATCGCCCGTTCGTGATCTCGCCGCTCGGCGTGCGGCTCTCGCGTCCGTCGGAACTCGTGCTCGACATCCTTCCGCCGTGCGACCGGCCTTTCGCGAAGGAAGACGGCGAAGTGGTGATCGACGCGGACGGTCGTCGGGTGCGCTGAGGCCGCCGGCGCGGCACCGGTGGGGGCCCGCTATTTCTTCAGCTTCGCCACCAGTGCCTGCAGCGCGGCCTGGGTCTCCGCATCCCACCAGCGATCGACGAAGCGTTCCAGTTGCACGACGTCCGGCGACAGCGCCTCGATCACCGCCTGGCGCGCGAGCGCGCGCGTCTGCAACAGCGGCGTCTGCGGCAGTGCGAGCAGGGCCTGCAGCCAGGCCACGGCGCGCGGCACCACCTCCTCGACATCGGCCAGTTCGTCGACCAGTCCGATCTCCAGCGCGCGTTCGGCCGTGACCATGTCGCCCGAGACCAGCAGGCGCTCGGCGCGATGTTCGCCGACCACGCGCCGCATCAGCCGCTGGATGCCTTCCGGCACGACCAGCCCGACCCGGGTTTCGTTCAGGCCCAGCGCGAAGGGTTTGGCCGGATCGAGGCTGCGCGCCATCACCCGATAATCGCAACACAGCGCGAGCACGCAGCCGCCGGCCGGAGCATGGCCGGTCAGCGCGGCGACCACCGGGATGCGCGATGCGGCCAGCAGCCGCGCCGCACCGAAGAAGGCCTGCCAGCACTCCAGCACCGCACGGCGGTCGTCGCCGAGCGACAGCAGATAGGGCACGTCCAGGCCGCCGGAGAAGATCTTCGGCGAACCCGCCAGCACCAGGCCGGAGACGCCGTCCTTGCCTGCTTCCTCGATCGCGGCGATCAGTGCGCGGCACAGATCGGGGTCGAGCGCGTTCACCGGCGGACGCGACAGTTGCAGGCAGCGGATCGTTCCGAAGTCGCGGGTTTCGATCAGGGCGCTCATGGAATCGGTCGATGGGAAGGTCCCGGTATCATAGGGCCATGGCCCACCTCCCCGAATGCCCCATGCACCTGAACATCGCCCGTCGTCTCGCCCTCGCCACGCTGTTCGCGCTCGCCGTCTGCGTCCTGCCCGCCGCCTCCGCGGCCGGCCGCGAATGCCGCGCGCAGGTCAAGGAGGGCTGGGTGCGCATGCCGCCTTCGAAAATGCCGATGATGGCCGGCTTCGGCCGGATCGTGAATCGCTGCCCGATGCCGGTGACGATCGTCGCCGCGCGCAGCCCGTCCTTCGGCGCGGTCGAACTGCACGAAACCCGTATCGTCGACGGCGTCAGCCGCATGCGTCCGGTGCCCGAGCTGCGGATCGCGCCCGACGGCAGCGCCGTGCTCAAGCCCGGCGGCCTGCATCTGATGCTGATGCGGCCCACCGCCGAACTGAAGCCGGGCAGCCGGATCGTGGTCGAATTCGAACTCGCGGGCGGTGGCAGCCTGCTGGGCGAATTCGAGGTGCGCAAACCGGCGCCCTGAGCCGTTCGGAGCAGATTCCCGGGCGCGGAACGACGAAGCGCTGTCGCGCGGCGATCCGGGTCAGCCTTTCTGCGCGGCCGCCCGCACCGCGTCCGGCAGGGGCACCGGCCGACCATTCGCCAGTTCGATCCACACCAGTACCGAATGACCGTCGGCGTAGAGCCGGCCGTCCTCGCCGAGAATGCGGTGGCCGAGGCTGAGACTGGTATTGCCGGCGCGTTCGGTGAACAGTTCGACGAACACCCGTGCCGGGTAGGGGATCGGCAGCCGGTAGTTCATCTGCACCGCGGCCAGCAGCGGGATCCGCCCCGAGGACATCCAGTCCGCACCGGTGGTCTCGAACCAGCGGATCCGCGCCTCCTCGACGTAGGTCATGAAGTTGGCGTTGTTGACGTGGTTGAACGCGTCGAGATCGCGCCAGCGCAGATCGATCGGCATCCGGAACAGCGGTGCGGGCGTGGCGTCGTTCATGCCGGCGTCTTCTTCCTGCGGGGTTTGCGGGCGGGTGCGTGCGCGGGTGTCGTGGCGGCCGGCGCCGGCGCGAGCAGCCGCGCGAGGAAGCGCCCGGTGTAGGACTGCGGCATCGCCGCGACTTCCTCGGGCGTGCCCTGGGCGATGATCTCGCCGCCGCGATGGCCGCCCTCGGGGCCGAGATCGATCACCTGATCGGCGGTCTTGATGACGTCGAGGTTGTGTTCGATCACCACGATCGTGTTGCCCTCGTCGCGCAGTTTGTGCAGCACCGCGAGCAGGTGTTCGATGTCGTGGAAGTGCAGACCGGTGGTCGGTTCGTCGAGGATGTACAGGG
>JBIJAD010000269.1:0-5507 GCA_044345955.1 Lysobacteraceae bacterium | reverse complement strand
CCGGCCGAGCAGGTCGGGCAGCGGCAGCACGAAGCGCGACCAGCCTCTGGTCTTCGCGGTCAGGCGCACGATCTCGCCGAGCGTCATGATCTCGGGGCCGACGAGATCGTAACTGCAGCCGATGGTCGCATCGTCGGCCAGCGCCTGCGCGAAGGCCGCGGCGACATCGCCGATCCACACCGGTTGGAAGCGCGCATCGGCGCGACCCAGCGGCAGCCCGGGCGCGAAACGCAGCAACTGCGCGAAGCGGCAGAACAGGCCGTCGCCGGGGCCGGCGATCACCGAGGGGCGCAGCAGCGTCCAGTCGAGGCCGGAGCCGCGCACCAGGGTTTCGGCCTCGCCGCGGGCCTTGAGGTAATGGCTTTCGCCGTCGCCGGCATGCAGCGCGCTCATCTGCAGCAGGCGGCGGATGCCGCTGTCGCGCATCGCGCCGATCACCGTTTCCGTCAGTTCGACATAGACCTTGCGGAAGCCGCGGCCGTCGTCGCCGCGTTCGTTGAGGATGCCGACCAGATTGACCACCGCATCGCAGCCGGCGAACGCCG
This sequence comes from Lysobacteraceae bacterium, assembly GCA_044345955.1. Classification (GTDB taxonomy): domain Bacteria; phylum Pseudomonadota; class Gammaproteobacteria; order Xanthomonadales; family Xanthomonadaceae; genus Lysobacter_I. Next base: position 4,962 of record JBIJAD010000269.1, on the reverse strand, counting down.
CGCGCAGGAAGGCGGGGTCGTGGACATCGCCGACGCGGTGCTCCGCCGCCGACGGCGTGCGTGCGCGGGTGTCGGCGCTGCGCGAGAGCACGCGCACGCGATGGCCATCGGCGAGCAGCCGCGCGACCAGTGCGCGGCCGACGAAACCGCTGCCGCCCAGCACTGCGACCGTGCGGCTCATCGCGAGGTCCTCCGCGCCGGCGGATTCGCCGGACCGCCCGTCGCCGCGGGTTCGGGCGCCGGGCACACGAATCGCTTGCGCGTGTCGACCATCCGTCCGGCGAGGCGGTCGGTGATCGGCATGGCGCTGCCGTTGAGCCGCCAGTCGTAGATCACGCTGAAGGCGAGAATGCGCGCGACGTAGTCGCGGGTTTCCTTGTAGCTGATGGTCTCGATCCAGAAATCCGCGTCCATGTCCGGTCGCTGCGACTGCCAGCGGGCCACCGGGGCGGGGCCGGCGTTGTAGGCGGCGATCGCGACGTAGGTCAGGCCGTACTTGTCCTCCAGTTCGCGCAGATACGCGGTGCCGAGCTGGATGTTGAATTCGGATTCGTAGAGGCTGTCGCCACCGCGCCAGGGCAGGCCCAGACGCTTCGCGATGCCGGCACCGGTGCTCGGCAGCACCTGCATCAGGCCTCGCGCATCGGCGTGCGACCGCGCCTTCGGGTTGAACACACTCTCGGCGCGGATCTCGGCCGCGACCCAGGTCGGGTCGAGGCGGTGCTTGGCGGCCTCGCGACGGATCACCGCATCGTGGTGCAGCGGGAAGCGCAGTTCGTACAGCCGCAGTTCCTCCGGGAAGGATTTGCCGCCGACGTTGACCAGGCCGAACACGCCGCGGTCGAACCAGCCGTTGTCCTGGGCGATGCCGACCGCGATCCGGCGCTGCTCCGGGGTGAACCGCGACAGCGCATCGTTCCATTCGCGCTCGGCCCAGCCGCTGCGCTCGAGCCGATACAGCAGCATGGCGCGCACCATCGACGGATCGCGCGCGACCGCGCTGCGGTCCGCGGGGGCGACCTCGAGCGTCCACGGGCACAGCGCGTAGGGCGCGCCGATGCGATCGGCGGCCAGGAAGCCGTGGAATTCCGGTTTGGTCGCGGCATCGCGATAGAGAATCGTGGCGTTGGTCTTGTCGCCGGCCATTTCCAGCAGCCGCGCCTCGAAATAGCGCCAGCGCGAGTCGCGGCGCATCTTCCGACCGACCTCGGTGTCGCCCATCTTGCGGATCGCCGCCAGCGCGGCGTTCCAGTCCGATCGCGCCAGCGCTTCGCGCACCCGCCATTCGTGCAGTTTGTCGTCGTAGGCGACATCCGGCACAGCGGCCAGGCGACGTGCGGATTCCGGGCCGTAGGAGGCCACCGTCCACAACGCGGCCTGATACAGCACGCGCCCGCGCTCGGCATCGTTCATGCCCAGCGCCGCGGCGACACGCGGCAGCCGCGCTTCGGCGGATGCCGGATTGGCCTTGGCGAGGCGCGCCAGCCCGTGCGAGGCGATCAGTCGGCTGCGTGCGGTCTTCGGCCAGTCCAGCGCACGCTCGTGCGGCGCGTCGAGGAACGCGGCGTAATCGTTGGCGAGCGCGAACTCCTCCGCCGGCAGCCCGCGCGCGGCGGCGCGCATCACTCCCGGCTGCCACTCGGCGGCGGCTTTCTCGATCCGCTCCCAGCGCAACGCCGGCGGCAGCCCGCCGCGCACCGCCAGCACCGACATCGGCGCGTCGCATTCGCCGGGCAGCGCGCGCCCGGTGCCGCGCCACAGCGCCTGCGCGTCGGCGGTCCAGTCGGCGTCGGTCGCGCCCAATGCCTGGCGCGCGTTGAGTTCGGCGCAGCGCAGTGTGGTGCTCTTCACCGTGGACGACCACGCGGCGCGGAACGCGGGCCAGTCCTCGCGCCTGGCGAGTACGCCCAGCCACTGCTCGCGGAAGGCCTCGGCCACGGGCTGGCCGCGGTAGCGGGTGAGGAAGGCCTGCCCGGCCTCGGCCGGGAGCCCGTCGATGCTGCGCCGCAACGCGGCGAACTCGACCCAGCCGGCCAGCGGGTGATCCGCCGGCAGCGGCAGGCGGTCGGGGGCGCCGCGTTCGGCCTCTTCCAGGGCGACGCGGGCGCGGGCGAGGGTCGAAACGTCGGATTGGGCCCGGCAGGCGGTGGGCAGGAGGGCGGCGAGGAGGGCCGCCGCGAAGATCGGGGGGGAGATGCGCATGCCGGGACTATAGCCCAGCCGCCCGGAGGCTTCGGCGACCGTTCCTGAACCTCGCGACGACCCGGCCATGACCCCCGGCACCTTGCCCCGGCTTCACAATTTGTTTACAAATCGTGGCTACCGCCCACGGAGGGGGACGTCGGCGGCCGTACGTGCGCCACCACCCGACGAAAACGAATGGAGAGAACGTAATGAGCAAGCTGCGCCGTAATCGCCTGACGGCCGCTGTCCATCTGTCGCTGCTCCTCGCGCTGCCCGGCATCGCCGCGGCGCAGGACGCCCCGCAGGAGGAAAGCACCCTCGACACCATCAGTGTCACCGGTTCCCGCATCAAACAGACCAACGCCGTCACCGCCCAGCCGGTGTACGTGCTGGATCGCGCCAAGATCGAGGAGAGCGGCGTCGCCAGCGTCGGCGAGCTGCTGCAGCAGCTCACCGCCAGCGGCAAGGCGCTGAACGCCAAGTTCAACTCCTCCGGCAACTTCGGCTATCCGCCGGACGGCGGTGGCATCGGCGCCGGCTCGGCCCAGGTCGACCTGCGCAACCTCGGCTCGCAGCGCGTGCTGGTGCTGGTCGACGGCATCCGCTGGGTCAACGAATCCTCGGCCTCCGGCGTCAGCGGCAGCGCCGACCTCAACACCATCCCGCTGGCGATCATCGAGCGCGTCGAAGTGCTCGAGGACGGCGCTTCCGCGATCTACGGCTCCGACGCCATCGCCGGCGTGGTCAACATCATCACCCGCCGCGATTTCAAGGGCGCCGAGCTGCACACCTACTACGGCGAATACAGCCGCGGCGGCGAAACCACCGAAGCCTCGTTCACCTTCGGCACCGGCGGCGACGCCTGGACCGCGGTGCTCGGCGCCAGCTACTACGATCAGGACGAGATCAGTTCCGGTTCGTGGGGGCAATCGTCGCAGTGCGTGCCGGGCGCGGGCAATGGTGCGTGCAGTTCCGGTACTCCGCAGGGGCGTTTCCGTTTCCGCGACCCCGGCGGCACGCTGTACGACATCACTCTCAACAACGGCACGACCACACCGGTCTTCGTGCCGGGCAATCCCAACGGCGGCACCTACAACGTCTTCGACGCTTCTGATCGGTTCAACTACGCGCCGTTCAACCTGCTGCTGACCCCGAACGAGCGCAAGTCGCTGTTCGCCAGCGTCAACATCGACATCACCGACAATACCCGGCTGCACTTCAAGGGGTTGTTCAACAACCGCCAGTCCAAGAATCAGGCGGCGCCGGAGCCGATCTTCGTCGGCCCGGGTGCAGGTACCGGCGGCATCGCCGACGGGATCTCGATCCCGGCCAACCATCCGTTCAATCCGTTCGGCTTCGCGCTCAATTCCGGCCCCGGCGGCAATCTCGTGGTGATCGGGCGCCGACCGCTCGAAGTCGGGCCGCGCGTGTTCGAGCAGAACGTCGACACCTGGTACTTCAATGTCGGTCTGGAAGGGGTGATCGATCTGGGCCAGCGCAGTTTCGGCTGGGACATGAACTACGTCCACAGCCGCAACTCGGCGACCCAGCGGTTCACCAACGGCTACAACATCAACAACGTGCGCATCGCGCTGGGCGATCCCGCGGTGTGCGCCGCCACGCCGGGATGCGTGCCGCTGGACATCTTCGGCGGCCAGGGACGTCCGTTCACCCGGCAGATGATCGACTGGATCCGCACCAACCAGCGCGACGCCAGCACCCAGGTCCTCGACATCTTCTCGGCGAACATCACCGGGGATCTGTTCGAGATCGGCGATCGCAGCGCCGGTTTTGCGGCTGGCATCGAGTACCGCAACTACGAGGGCGATTTCGATCCGGATCCGCTGCGCCGGATCCGTCATTCGCAGGACTCGTTTGCCCAGCCGGTCTCGGCCGAATACAACGTCACCGAAGTCTACGGCGAGTTCAATTTCCCGGTGCTCGCCACGCTCGACCTGACCGCCGCTCTGCGCTGGTCGGATTACTCGACCTTCGGCAGCGCCACCACCGGCAAGGTCGGCTTCCGTTGGCAGCCGATCGAGGATCTGGTCGTACGCGGTACCTACTCGCAGGGTTTCCGCGCGCCCAATCTCGGCGAACTCTATGGTCTGACCCAGTTCGGCGCGACGCTGGTCGATATCTGCGGCCCGACGCGCAGCGGCCCGTCCGCACCGTACGTCGTCGACGACTCCGACGGCCTCAACACCACGCCGCTGGAGACGGCCTGCCGCTCGGCCGGCGTGCCCAGTCAGTTCGAGCAGGCGAACACCCAGATCACCACCTTCACCGGCGGCAACGCCGACCTCGAGCCGGAAGAGTCCGACAGTTGGACGGTCGGCGTGGTCTACAGTCCCGGTTGGGCTGAAGACACCGCGTGGTCGCGCAGGCTTGACATCGAGCTCGGCTATTACGACCACGAGATCGAGGGCGCGATCCAGCCGCGCGATCTGCAGTCGCTGCTCAATCTCTGCTACAACACCGGCGCGACGAACCCCACCTTCTGTTCGCCGTTCACCCGCCAGAGCAACGGCAACCTGCGTCCGCCGAGCAACTTCCTGCAGAACTTCGGTCAGGTGAGCACCTCGGGCGCAGACCTGAAGCTCAACTGGGTCGGTCCGGACTGGGGCGTGGGCACCCTCACCGCGTCGCTGCAGACGACTTGGGTGCGCGAATACGACGCTGTGGACGGTTTCGGCATCGTCTCGACCCGCAGGGTCGGCGTCGAAACCAACAACGGTGCGATCCCGGAGTACCAGACCAACATGCAGTTGGGCTGGA
>JBIJAD010000065.1:0-13605 GCA_044345955.1 Lysobacteraceae bacterium | reverse complement strand
GGATGATCTGCTGCTTGCCGTCGAACAGCGCATTGAAGGTGTGGAAGAACTCTTCCTGGGTGCGGTCCTTGCCGGCGAAGAACTGGATGTCGTCGATCAGCAGCGCGTCGACCTGCTGGAACTGGCGCTTGAACGCGTCCATGGTCTTGTCCTGCAGCGCCTTGAGCATCGCGCTGAAGAACTGCTCGCTGCGCAGATACAGCACCCGCATGCCCGGATTCTGCCGGCGCATTTCATTGCCGGCGGCGAACATCAGATGGGTCTTGCCCAGCCCGGTGCCGCCGTACAGCAGCAGCGGATTGTGCGCGCGATCGCCCGGTTTCTGCGCGGCCTGCCAGGCCGCGGCGCGGCCGAGCTGGTTGCTGCGGCCCTCGACGAAATTCTCGAAGGTGTAGTGATTGTCGAGATTGCCGGCGAAGTCGACCGCTGCGCGCGCGGCGGCCTGGGTCCGGGCCGGCATGGGGTCGATCGCGGCGTGGGCCGGACGCGGCGCGGAGCCGACCTCCAGCGACACCGTGCCGGTGCCGGCGAAATGGTCGAGGAGCTCGCTGATCCGCGGCAGATACCGGGCCAGCACCGCGTCGCGGACGAAGGCGTTGGGCGCGTACAGCACCACGCCGTCCTCGCGCTGGCGCGCCTGCAACGGTTTCAGCCAAGTCTGCACCTCTTCCACCGGCAGTTCGGTTTCGAGGCGTTCGAGACAGCGGGGCCAGGCGTCCATCGTGAGTCTTGCGCGTGCCAGAGTGCGGGGCATGCCGGGGCATGCGGATGGGGCGGCACCACGCCGGCAGCGGCCGGGCCGGCGCGGGGCCTGATCCGGAAGCGATCGCTGCGAGGTGGCGGGGGGAGTCGATCAGACTACCACCGCGGCAGGCCCCCCGCACCCGCCGGCCGGCCTCGCCGCTGCAACGATTTGACCGCAGACCCGTCGCGCCGGCATAATTGCCGGTTCCTGCGGTTTCGGTGTCGCGCCTCGGTGCGGTTTCGTCGTCTCCGCGCCCTGCGCGCCCGGGTCTTCGCCGGCCGCGACGCAGACACCAGACACGCAACCGAACGCAACCGAGCCCGAGCATGGCCACCAAGCGCACCTACCAGCCCAGCAACCTCAAGCGCAAGCGCGACCACGGCTTCCGTGCCCGCATGAAGACCGCCGACGGCCGCAAGGTCCTCGCCCGTCGTCGCGCCAAGGGCCGCAAGCGCCTCTCCGCCTGAGCGCGACGGCACCGCAGCCGGCTTCGTTCCGGCCGCAGCCGGTCGCAAGCCTTGCCGGGCACGAGGGTTCCGACATGAACGGACCGCGTTCATGAGCGTCGAACGTCCCATCGCCGCCCGCCCGCAAACCGCGACTTCCGCCCGCTACCCGCGCAGTGCGCGGGTACGCGCGCGTCCGGAATTCGATGCGGTCTTCGCCCGCGGCCGTCGCGCCGCCAATGCGATCCTCGCCCTGCACCATCTCGCCGACGCGCAGCCGCCCCGGCTCGGTCTCGCGGTCTCGCGCAAGGTCGATTCCCGCGCCGTGATCCGCAACCGGATCAAGCGTGTCCTCCGCGAACATTTCCGCCGACTGCGCCCCGATCTTCCCGGTGGCGCCTACGTCGTCGTCGCGCGTGCCGCCGCCGCCCGTGCCAGTGGACCCGAGTTGACGAGTGCCTTCGGTCAGGCCTTGCGCCGGCTCGCGTTGCCCCCATCCCGGGCGGACGGCACAATGCCGCCGGTCTTGTCACCGTCCCCGCCCCCTTCCCCGCCCCCTGCGTCGCCTGACGGCGACGCGACGAGTCCGGCCGCATGAATCAATTCCGCACTTTCCTGATCTTCGCCTGGATTCTGGTGGCGACCATCCTGTGGATGAAGTGGAACGAGGAGCAGCGGCGCCCGCCGCAGGCCGCCGTCTCCGCACCGGTCGCGACCCCTTTGGTCAGCGCCGACGCCATCCCGCCGCCCACGCTGCCGGCGGTGCCGGCCGCCGCCGCGACCGACGTCCCCGCGGCGCCCGGACAACCCACCGCCGCGGTCGCTTCCGCAGCGCCAGTTGCGGGACCGACCTTCACGCTCACCAACGACGTGCTGCGCGTGGTGCTCGACGGCGGCAGCGTGCGTCGCGCCGAACTGCTCAACTTCCGCACCACCCGCGCCCCGGACGCGCCGCAGGTGCGGCTGTTCGACGACACGCCGAAGAATCTCTACGTCGCCCAGAGCGGCTGGATCAGCGCGCAGGGCGCGCCCGGTCATGCCGGCGGCTTCGTCGCGGAACAGTCGGCGACGAATCTCGTCCTCGCCGAGGGTGCGAAGGAGCTCAGCGTCCGCTTCCTGTGGACCGGTGCCGACGGCGTCACCATCCGTCGCACCTGGACCCTCGGCCGCGGCGAATACACGCTCAAGGTGCGCGACGAGATCGTCAACCGCGGCAGCAAGCCGTGGACCGGTCATGTCTATCGCCAGCTCGCGCGGGTGCCGCACGATTTCAAGCGCAGCATGTTCAACCCCGAGACCTTCGCCTTCAGCGGCGCCGCCTGGTACACGCCGGAGGAGAAATACGACAAGCGCGCCTACGACGCCTTCCTCGACGAGGACGCGGTCGATCAGATCGACGTGAAGAACGTCGCCGGCGGTTGGGTCGCTCTGCTGCAGCACTATTTCATCAGCGGCTGGATCCCGCAGCCGGACCAGGCCGCGAACTACGCGCTCTCGCACAACGGCGGTGTGTTCGGCATCAGCGCCACCGGACCCAGCTTCACCGTCGGCCCCGGCCAGACCCACAGCAGCGAAGCGAAGCTGTGGATCGGCCCGAAGCTGCCGAAGCAGCTTGCGAAGCAGGCGCCCGGTTTCGACCTCACCCTCGACTACGGCATCTTCACCATCCTCGCCGAACCGATCCAGTGGCTGCTGGCGCAACTGCACAAGCTCACCCACAACTGGGGCTGGGCGATCGTGCTGCTGGTGCTGCTGATCAAGCTGCTGCTCTATCCGCTGTCGGCCGCGCAGTACCGGTCGATGGCCAAGATGCGCAAACTGCAGCCGCGCATGCAGCAGTTGAAGGAACGCTACGGCGAGGACAAGCAGAAATTCCAGGCCGCGATGCTGGAGCTGTACAAGAAGGAGAAGGTCAACCCGGCCGGCGGCTGTCTGCCGATCTTGATCCAGATGCCGGTGTTCCTCGCCCTGTACTGGGTACTGATCGAATCGGTCGAACTGCGCCAGGCGCCGTGGATGCTGTGGGTGCAGGATCTGACCGCGCGCGATCCGTATTTCATCCTGCCGATCATCAACGTGGCGGTGATGTGGTTCACCCAGAAGATGACGCCGATGGTCGGCGTCGACCCGATCCAGCAGCGCATGTTCCAGTTGATGCCGCTGATCTTCGGTGTGATGTTCGCCTTCTTCCCCGCCGGTCTGGTGCTGTACTGGGTCACCAACGGCGCGCTGGGCATGCTGCAGCAGTGGTGGATGATGCGGCTGTACGGCGACAAGCCGGCCAACGGCGCCAAGGCCTGATTCGCCGTCGCGATGCGGCCACGACGCCCGCCGTTCGGCGGGCGTCGTCGTTTGCGGATGCCGAGCGGGCTGGCGTCACGGCGCCGGCGGGCTTACCCTGATCGCGCCGATCCGCAGCCGATACATACGAGCGTTCTCCATGCGACCTTCCTCCGCCGAAGTCTGGATGCTCGGCAGCGGCGCGTGCTCGCTGCTGATCGCGGCGCTGCTGGTGAATCTGATCCTGCCGCAGTTCGAGCCGATGTTCGCCGATTTCGGCGTGGTGCTGCCGGCGCCGACCGCGTTCGTGCTGCGCTTCCGCTACGGCTTCTTCCTGCTGCCGCTGCTGGTGCCGCTGGTGTGGTGGCTGCTGGCGCGGCGGGTCTCGGCATCGCCGAAGCCTGGCGCGCGGCATGCGCCGGCGCTGGCCGCACTGCTCCTCGCGATCGGTCTGAGCGTGCTGATCGTTCCGCTGACCCTGATCGCGATGTATCTGCCGATCTTCCGCTTCGCCGACGCTGCCGACGTCTGACCGTCGAATCGCGCCGATGCACAGCCACGACACCATCGCCGCGATCGCGACTGCCGCTGGCGCCGCGGGCATCGGCGTGGTGCGTCTGTCCGGCCCGCAGGCGCGAGCGATCGCGGAATCCCTCTGCGGAAAATGCTTGCGGCCGCGGCATGCGCACTACGCGAAGTTCCACGACGAACACGGCGAGGCGATCGACGACGGCATCGCGCTGTGGTTCCAGGCGCCGGCGAGTTACACCGGCGAGGACGTGGTCGAGCTGCAGGCGCACGGCAGTCCGGCGCTGCTGCGCGCGCTGCTCGACCGCTGCTGCGCGCTCGGTGCGCGGATCGCGCGGCCGGGCGAATTCAGCGAGCGCGCTTTCCTCAACGGCAAGCTCGATCTGGCCCAGGCCGAGGCGGTGGCCGATCTGATCGCCGCCGGCGATGCGCGCGCGGCGCGCGCGGCGCGGCGTTCGCTCGACGGCGTGTTCTCGCGTCGGGTCGATGCGCTGGCCGATGCGCTGCTCGGTCTGCGCGTGCATGTGGAAGCGACGATCGATTTCGCCGACGAGCCGTTGGACACGCTGGGCGGCGCGCAGTTGCGTGCGGGTCTGGCCCGGGCCGCGGCGGATCTGGACGCGCTGCTGGTCGAGGCCGAACGCGGCCAGAAACTGCGCGATGGCCTGCATGCGGTGATCGTCGGCCCGCCGAACGCCGGCAAGAGTTCGCTCCTGAACGCGCTGGCCGGCACCGAACGCGCGATCGTCAGCGATATCGCCGGCACCACCCGCGATCTGCTGCGCGAGACCGTGCGCGTGGACGGCGTCGAGTTGACCCTGGTCGATACCGCCGGCCTGCGTGTCGGCGGCGATGCGATCGAACGCGAGGGCATGCGCCGCGCCGAAACCGAACTGGGGCGCGCGGATCTGGCGATCGTGGTGCTGGATGCGCGCGAGATCGCGGTCGGGCGGGCCGCGGTCGCCGACGCGATCGCCGAGGTGCCGCAGCGGCTGTGGGTGTTGAACAAGGTCGATCTGCTGGACGCACCCCCGGCCGCGGCCGCGGACACGGTCGGGGTCTCCGCCCGCACCGGCGCCGGGCTCGACGTCCTGCATGCGCGGCTGCGCGCCCTCGCCGGAGGCGCTGCCGAGGGCGCCGAAGGCGCGTTCAGCGCCCGCGCGCGCCAGGTCGAAGCTCTGCGCCGTGCGCGTCAGGAATTGGCCGCAGCGCGGCAACATCTGGACGCCGATCGTCTGGAGCTGGCGGCCGAGGCCCTGCGCGCCGGGCACGACGTCCTGGGCGAAATCACCGGCAGGGTTGCGCCGGACGACTTACTCGGTCACATTTTTTCCCGATTCTGCATCGGCAAGTAGCCCGGACGCCCGCACAGGGCGCCGGAGCCGCCGCGCCGCTGCCCTAATGGCACAGGATGTGCTAATCCATAAAGACCAGCCCGCAGGAAACCATCCCGATGTCCGCCGTCCAGACACTCGTACGATCCCCCGACCGTCCGTTCCGCAGCGCCCTGCGCACCGCCGTGCTGTCCGCCGCCATCGTGCTGGCGATCGCCGCCTGCGGTGGCGACAAACCGGAAGCCGAAGGCGCCGCCCAGACCGAGACTGCCGCCGCCCCCGCCGCGCAGCCGGCCAGCCCGGCCGTCTCCGCCCAGGTCGCCGCGATGAGCGTCGACCAGCTCCGCGAGGCCGCCCGCGCCGCGCAGAGCGAGCAGCGCATGTACGCCCCCGCCGGCAACAACGCGATGGAGTACTACCTCGCCCTGCGCGACAAGCAGCCCAACGACGCCGCCGTCGCCAGCGCGCTCACCGACCTGATGCCCTACACGCTGATCGCCGCCGAGCAGAGCATCGGCCGCGACGATTTCAGCGAAGCCCAGCGCCTGATCGCGCTGATGGAAAAGACCGACAAGACCGCACCGGCGCTGCCGCGTCTCAAGCAGCAGTTGGCCGACGCCCAGGCCAGTTTCGCGCAGCGTCAGCAGCAGCAGGAAGTCGATGCCGAAGCCGAGAAGGAGCGTCTGGCGAAGCTTGAGGAAGAACGCAGGAAGGCGCAGGAAGACGCCCAGCGTCAGGCCGCCGCCGAACTGCAGCGGCAACAGGCGCAACAGGCCGAGACCGCGCGTCAGGCCGAGACCGCACGCCAGGCCGAAGCCGCACGCCAGGCCGAGGCCGCGCGTCAGGCGGAAGCCGCACGCCAGGAAGAAGCCCGTCGCGTCGCCGAAGCGTCCCGCACCCCGGCGGCGGCAACCGCCAGCGCCAGCGATCTACGCGCGATCAGCACGCCGCAGCCGAAGTATCCGCCGGAAGCGTTGCGTGCCGGCCAGTCGGGCGAGGTGGTCGTCGAGTTCACCGTCGGCACCGACGGCTCGGTCACCAGCGCCCGCGTGGTCCGCGGCAATCCGCCGCGCGTGTTCGACCGCGAAGCCGTCGCCGCAGTGCGCCGCTGGCGCTTCCAGCCGGTGCCCAACGAAGTCACCACCCGCCGCACCATCGGCTTCCGACCGGGTGGCTGAAAATCCGCGTTCGCGGATCGGCCTATCGCCGATCCGCGCGGATTTTCAGGCCCGGGCAGGATGCCCGGGCGGGGGTCTCGATCCCCGCACCGCATCGCCATGGACGGCAACGACAGCCTCAGGAAAAACCCGGCGTCAGCCGGGTTTTTCGTTGCGCACTCGCGGCACTGCCGCGCGGCCTGCCGAAGGCCCGGGCATGGATGCCCGGGCGGGGGTCTCGATCCCCGCACCGCCTCGCCATGGACGGCAACGTCAGCCTCAGGAAAAACCCGGCGTCAGCCGGGTTTTTCGTTGCGATCGCCGACCGGGCAGGATGCCTGCCGCTGCGCGAGGACGACGGTGCGTCAGGGGTTCTCTCCGCCGTCATCGGCCGCAAAAGCGGATGCAGGCTGCCGCTTTACGCCGCACGATCGAGCGGCGCGCCGGGCGACGCATCGATTCGGCACTCGGCAAGGCGCGTCTCGACTGCATCGTGCGCGGCCGCAACGGTCTGCGCCGCGTACGCCGCATCGCATCGACGCGCATGTCCGTAGCGCGGCGGACGTGCGCCGAAGGCGCGGTGACCGCGCGGCGATCTTGGCGGATGTCGTGGCGGATGCAGCCAAAGCATTTCGGTCCTGAACATCGACATGGGGAATCTCCCTGGGTTGGGCATGATGGAAACCGCCGCGGAGGGTGTGCGGCGGAAGGGGGTATCGACGATGCGCGCGGACGCTCGCCCGCGGTTGCGGGCGAGAAAGCGGGTGCGCGTGAAGTCCGGGTCGGCGCGGCGGGGCGCCCGGCGGCACATCCATGTGCCGGGGGATCGCGACCCGTGCGCGCCACTGCGGCTGCGTCGCGGGCATCCCCGTTCCCTGCGCCTCCCTGCGGACCGGACATCCAGTGTGCTCCGGAGCCGTCTCGCGGACTGCGACCGCAAGGTCTGCGAGCTTCGCCGTGAGATGCATCCCGCATCCCGCGGTTATCCTCCGGAACCGCTTGTTTCGCAGGCATTTCGGCCTTCGCGTCACGGAGAGAAGTATCGCCCGCGGACGTCTCACGGACTGCGATGGCGCGGGCGGTGTCGGCGTACACTGCCGACATGAGCACACCACGTCCGAGCCGCGAAACCGAAGCCGCGCAGCGCGCCGCGACCCTGATCGCGCGCGCGTTCGACGACTACAACGCGCGTTTCTCCGACATCACCCGGCGTGCGCGCCGGCGCTTCGAACGCCGCGACTGGAAACTCGCACCGCAGGATGCGGCCGCGCGCATCGATCTGTACGAGGTCTGCGTGCACGAGGCACTGGCGCGGCTGGAAACGCTGCTGGAAGATCGCGTGCGTTCGCGTCCGCTGTGGCGCGCGATCCGTCCGGCCTTCGCCACGCGGATCGCGGCGCTGCCGGATCGCGAGCTGTACAAGACCTTCTACAACTCGCTGGTGCGGCGCTTCTTCCGCATCGACGGGGTCGCGCCGGATCTGGAATTCCTGGCGCTGGAGATCGTCCCGACCGGCGATCCGGCCTGTCCGCGCGAACTGCAGCATCACGACTTCGGCGCCGACGGCGCCGGCGCGGAAGCGGTCTGGCGCGCACTGTTCGAGCGTTTGGGCTACGTCAATGGTTGGGGTGATCTCGAGGCCAGCGCGCGGACGGTCGCGCAGGTGCTGCGCAATCGCGGCGTGATCGGCGTGTCGATGCTGCGCACGCCGTTCTATCGCGAGCGCCGCGCCTATCTGGTCGGTCGCGCGCACGGCGCTTCGGGCGCGACCTATCCGGTGGTTGTGGCGCTGGTGAGCGAGCCGACCGGTGTGCGCGCCGACGCGGTGCTGGTGGACGACCAGCAGATCTCGATCCTGTTCGGTTTCTCGCGCAGCCATTTCCACGCCGATCTGGCGCGGGTCGGCGATGCGGTCGCGTTCCTGCACCGGTTGCTGCCGCGCAAGCCGCTGGACGAGCTGTTCACCATGGTCGGCCGGATCAAGCAGGGCAAGACCGAACGTTATCGCCAGGTGTTCCGGCATCTGGCCGAACACCCCGACGAGCAACTGGTGGTCGCCGACGGCGAGCGCGGCATGGTGATGGCGGTGTTCACGCCGCCCGGGTATCCGCTGGTGTTCAAGCTGATCCGCGACCGCTTCGCCTATCCGAAGGACACGGTGCGCGCCGAGGTCGAGGAAAAGTATCGATTGGTGTTCCGTCGCGACCGCATCGGCCGGCTGATCGACGCGCAGGAATTCCTGCGTCTGCGCTTTCCGAAACGCCAGTTCGCGCCGGCGCTGCTGGACGAGCTGCTGCGCGAATGCGCGCAGACGGTGCAGGTGGAGGGCGAGGAAGTGCTGATCCGGCACTGCTACATCGAACGCCGGCTGCGGCCGCTGGATCTGTACGTGCGCGAATCCGATCGCGCGGCGGCGGAACGCGCGCTGCTCGACTACGGCCAGGCGATCAAGGATCTGGCGCGCAGCAATCTGTTTCCCGGCGATCTGCTGCTGAAGAACTTCGGCGTGACCCGCCACGGCCGGGTGCTGTTCTACGACTACGACGAGCTGTGTCTGGTCGAGGAATGCCGCTTCCGCGCGGTGCCGCCGATGCGCGACGAGGACGAGACCCGGCCACTGGACGAATGGCTGTACGCGGGCGCGGACGACGTGTTTCCTGAGCTGTTCCCGCAGTTCCTGGGCGTGCCGCCGGCGCTGCGCGAACGGCTGCGCGCGGCGCACGGGGAGATCTTCGACCCGGCGTGGTGGCGCGAGGTCCAGGCGCGGCTGGCGGCCGGCGAGCATTTCGACGTGCCGCCGTATCCGGCCTCGGCGCGGCTGCCGGGGCTGGCGGATGCGGCGGCCTCCGCGGGGACGTGAAGGCGATCGCGGAGGCCGGAAAAGAAGAACCCGCCGGGGAGGCGGGTTCAGGCTGCGCGGTGTACCTGGTTCGCGGCGACGGGGCTGTCGCCGCCGGTCGCGATCGGCGCCGGGGCTTCGCTCAGCCGCAGGTCCTGCGGCAGCGACATCGGCTGATCGGTTTCCGGACGGCGGCGACCGTAGGTGCGGCCGTAGGTGCGCACGTACAGGCGCGGGGCGAGCGGCTGCTCGCGGGGGGTGTGGAGCCAAAGGCAACGGAACATGGTCTGTCTTCCTTTCGTGGGGGTGGAATGGCGCGGGGGCGCCGAACGATTCCTTCGTCGCGTCGTGAGACCGGACTACAACGGAACTGCGAACGTCGCAGCCTCATGCTGCAACGCAACATAGACTGCCGAAATTTGATGCACCGCACAATCGCAGAACTGTCACCGCCGTCACCTCGTTCAGCCGCGGGTTCACTGGCGGCGTCGGGGCGCATCGCCGAGAATCGGCTTCCACGCCACTCCGACCCGACAGGACGCCTGCCATGCCGCGGATCGCACCGCTCGTTTCGACCCTGCTGATCGCCCTGCCACTGCTCGCCGGCTGCGGCAGCATGCAGACCCGCGCTGCGGCCGACGCCGACCAGGCGGCCGCCGGGATGGCGGCGGAAGAACAAAACGCGGCGCTGAAAGCGGCCATCGCCGGCGCCTGGCGCGACCCGAAGAACAGTGCGCGCGATGGTTACCGGCATCCGCTGGAAACCCTGAGCTTCTTCGGTGTGCGCCGGGACGAGCAGGTGGTCGAGATCACGCCCGGCGGCGGCGGCTGGTACGCCGAGATCCTCGCACCCTATCTGCGCGAACGCGGCCGCTACACCGCGGCGATGGTCGACCCGACCGTGCTCCCCGCCGGCCGCGGCCGCGATTTCCAGCAGAAGGCGACCGACGACCTGAAGGCGCGCCTCGCCGCCCATCCGGCACAGTTCGACCGCGCCGCGATCGCGCCGTTCGATCCGAAGCAGCCGGTGTTCGCGCCGGCCGGGTCGGTCGACACCGTGCTGACCTTCCGCAACGTGCACAACTGGGTCTCGGCCGGCACCGCCGACGGCTACTTCGCCGCGTTCTACGCCGCGCTCAAACCGGGCGGCACCCTCGGTGTGGTCGAACATCGCGCCAAGCCCGGCACCGATCTGGAAACGATGAAGAAGTCCGGCTACATGACCGAGCAGTTGGTGATCGAGATGGCGACGAAGGCGGGTTTCGTGCTCGACGCGCGCAGCGAGATCAACGCCAATCCGCTGGACACCGCCGACCATCCCAACGGCGTCTGGACCCTGCCGCCGACCAATCGCCACGACCCCGAGGAAGCGCAGAAATATCGTGCGATCGGCGAAAGCGACCGGATGACGCTGCGGTTCGTCAAACCGGCCGGGGAATGAAAAAATTCCCCGGCCGTCGAAGCCGCGCCCGCGGCGGGCGGCAATGAATCACCCGCGTTGAACCGCCGAATCTGCCGAAACGATCGCGGCTCGGGCACAGTGCGGGACGGCGATCAGCCGCTCCTGCCCTCCATCATCCGTCGCAACAACGCGATCTGCTCCGCCTGCGCGGCGAGGATCTTCTCCAGTTGTTCCACCCGCAACTGGTCGAGCTTGTCGTGCAGGGCCATGATCTCCAGCTCGGCCTTCAGGTTCACGGCGTAATCGTGCTCGGCCGCCGCGCGGTCGCGCGCGGCCTGCCGGTTCTGGCTCATCATGATGACCGGCGCCTGCAGCGCGGCCAGCATCGACAGCAGCAGGTTGAGGAAGATGAAGGGGTAGGGGTCGAACGGGCGCAGGCGCAGCAGCCAGACGTTGGCGATCACCCACAGCGCGAGAAACAGGAAGAAACCGCCGATGAACATCCAGGAGCCGCCGAAACGGGCCACGTCGTCGGCGACCCGCTCGCCGAACGTGCGATCGTCCGCCGGCACCGGGGCGCGGCTGATGCGCTCGCGCCGGTGCAGTTGGGTGAGCACCGCACGTTCGGCGGCGGTGGCGTGTTCCCAGGCCTTGCCCAGCCAGCGGGAAGACAGTCCGGAGAGATCGTGGTTGCTCATGGCGGCATTCGCGGAAGGGACCGCGGACAGCATAGGCCGGTCGTGCGCCAACGGTGAGGCCGGTCGATGCTGATCGCCTTCAACAAGCCCTACGGCGTGTTGTGCCAGTTCACCGATCGCAGCGCGCCGCCGCGGCGGACGCTCGCGGAATTCGGATTGCCCGCGGACGTCTACCCGGCCGGGCGTCTGGATCAGGACAGCGAAGGCCTGCTGCTGCTGACCGACGACGGCGCGCTGGCGCACCGCATCACCGACCCGCGCCACAAACTGGCCAAGACCTATCGCGTGCAGGTCGAAGGCGACCCGCAACCGGAACAGCTCGACGCGCTGCGCCGCGGCGTGACCCTCAACGACGGTCCGACCCGCCCGGCGCAGGTCGAGCGCATCGACATCGCGGCCGCGATGCCGCCGTTGTGGCCGCGCGACCCGCCGGTGCGTTTCCGCAAGACCGTGCCCGACGCCTGGCTGGGGATCGTGCTGCGCGAAGGCCGCAATCGGCAGGTGCGACGCATGACCGCCGCCGTCGGCCTGCCCACCCTGCGCCTGCTGCGGGTGGCGATCGGCGAGTGGGCGCTCGGAGACCTGCAGCCGGGGGAGTGGCGGGAGATCGTGGTGCGAGGTTGATGGCCGAGATGGTGTCTTGTGGGAGGCCCGGAATCGCCATGCGTTGCGCGAATCGATGACCGGGCGTTTCATGTGCCTCTCGGTTTCGCCCGATGCGTCGCAGTCGCGGACCACGGATCCTCCGGCCAAGGATGCTTCGGATATCGCCCCTTCATTTCCTTCTTCACCTCCGGATAGGTCCTTTCCCAGAAGCTGCGCAGGTCGCGGGTGATCTGCAGCGGCTTGCCGCCCGGCGACAGCAGATGCAGCACCAGCGGGATGCGGCCGTCGGCGATCTGCGGGGTGTCGGCGAGGCCGAACAATTCCTGCAGTTTCACCGCCAGCACCGGCGGCACCGGGGCATCGACCGCGTCGTCGTAGGCGTAGTCGATCTTCCGCTCCATGCCCGAGGGCACGACGATCCGCAGCGGCGTCAGTGCGTCGATGCGTTGACGCAGGGACCAGTCGAGGCCGGATTTCAGCGCTTCGCCCAGCGCGTCCTCGTCGAGCGCATCGAGCCGGGTCTTGCCGGAAAACGCCGGTTTCAGCCACGTGTCGAGCGTGGCAAGCAGCGCGGCGTCGGACAGATCGGGCAGGCCCAGTTCCGGCATCCACGCGCGGAGGCAGCGCACCCGCGCGCGCCATTGGGTCAGCGACTCCGGCCATGGCAGCGCATCCAGCCCGAGCGTGCGCACCGCATCGGTGAGCGCCTGCGCCGCCTGCGTGGGATCGACTTTTCCGGCCGGTCGCGCATCCAGCACGATGCCGTCGAAACGCTGTACGCGCTCGGCGATCAGCGCGCGTTTGACGGCGTCCCAGCGCACTTCGTCGCGATCGGAAAAGTGCGCCGCGAAATCGCGACGCAGCCGCGCTTCGTCGAGCGGCGCGCCCCGCAGCACCTTCGCGTCGCGGGCCTCGAAGCGCAGATCGCAGGCGACGATCCACGGCTCGCCGATCAGCGCGCTGTCCTCGAACAACTGCGCCATGCGTCCGTTCGCGAGCGGATAACGACGCAGATCGGCGCCATGGCGATGACCGATGCGGTCGGGAAAGGCATGCGCGAGCAGATCGCCGAGCGCATGCGCCGGGACGTCGGCCGGTGGTTTCGCCGCGCAGCGCAACCGGCGCCGCCACTGCGCCGCGGCGGCGTCGATCGCCTGCAGCGCGGAGCGGGTCGCATCGGCGGGCGTGCGCCCGGCGCGGAATGCGGCCAGCGCCTGCCAGCGCGCGGCCAGCGCGTCGCCGCGCGGTGCGCCGGGCCCCGCGCGCAGGGGGTCGCGCGCTTCGAGCAGCGAGGCCAGATCGCAGGCCAATGCGGTTTCGGTATCGTCGCGCGCGCTCAGCAACATCGCCGCGAGCCGCGGATGGGTGCCGATCGCGAGCATCTTCCTGCCGGTCGCGGTGATCGCGAGACCCGCATCCAGCGCATCCAGCCGCCGCAGCAGATCGCGCGCCGCGGCCAGCGCGCCGGATGGCGGCGGGTCGACGAAACGCAGCGCGTCGCTGCCCCAGGCGGCGAGTTCCAGCGCCAACGCCGCCAGTTCGACCTGCGCGATCTCCGGCCGGCGCTGCG
>JBIJAD010000241.1:0-6211 GCA_044345955.1 Lysobacteraceae bacterium | reverse complement strand
CTGCGGCTCCAGCCGCTGCGATTCCGGCCAGAGCCGGTACGCCCAACCCTCGGCGACACGCCCGGCGCGTCCGGCGCGCTGATCGGCCGAGGCCTGCGCGATGGTCACCACGTCCAGACGGGCGAAACCGCTGTTGGGGTCGTAGCGCGGTTCGCGCGCGAGGCCGCTGTCGATCACCACGCGCACGCCGGGCAGGGTCACGCTGGATTCGGCGACGTTGGTCGCCAGCACCACGCGGCGGCGACCGTCGGCGGACGGCTGCAGCACGCGCGCCTGTTGTTCGACCGGCAATTCGCCGTGCAGGGTGAGGATCTCGGCTGCGTCCGGCGTCTGCGTCAGCAGCGTCTGCAGCCGGCCGATCTCGCGTTGTCCGGGCAGGAACACCAGCACATCGCCCGGATGCGCGGCCAGCGCGTGTTCGATCGCGCGTTTCGCCTGATGTTCCATCGCCTCGTCGCGGCGCGCCGGGAAGTGCGCGATCGTCACCGGAAAGCCGCGACCGGCGCTGGAGAGCCGCGGCGCATCGAGGAACTGCGCCAGACGCGCGCCGTCGAGGGTCGCCGACATCGCCACGATGCGCAGGTTCTCGCGCAGCCCGGCCTGCACGTCGAGCGCGAGCGCCAGGCCGAGATCGCCGGCCAGATGACGTTCGTGGAATTCGTCGAACAGCAGCGCGCCGATGCCTTCGAGCATCGGATCGTCCTGCAGCATGCGGGTGAGGATGCCCTCGGTGACCACCTCGATCCGGGTCCGGGCCGAGACCTTGTGCTCGAAGCGGATGCGGTAGCCGACGGTCTCGCCCACCGCCTCGCCGATCTGCTTCGCCATGAACCCGGCGGCGGCGCGCGCGGCGACCCGGCGCGGCTCCAGCATCACGATCCGGCCGCCGCCGAGCCAGCCGGCGTCGAGCAGGGCCAGCGGCACCTGGGTGGTCTTGCCGGCGCCCGGCGGGGCCTCCAGCACCAGACGCGGATGCCCTGCCAGCGAGCGCAGGATCTCCGGCAGCAGCGGGGCGATGGGGAAGGGTTCAGCGGCGCGCATCCGCAGAGGCTAGCAGCCGCCGCAAGCGCCCCGGCCGGGGCGGGCGCCCGCCGCCCGTCGGGCCGGGCCGTTCCGGCCCCGCAGATGGGTGGCGGCTGTCATCGCCCTCGGCTAGATTGCGCCCTCGTTTGCCGCTGGCCGGGGGGTCGCGGCGGACACCCGGGTCGCGGCCGGAACGCCGCCCCCGTCGCCAGCGCCCGCCGGGGGACTTTGGGGGCGCCATCCATCCACCTGGAGAGATCCCGCTTATGTCGCGCGTGTCCACCACCGTGTCATCCCTGGCCTGCGTCCTGCTGTTCGCCGCCGGCGCCGCCCGGGCCGAAGTGTTCATCAACGAATTCCATTACGACGACAATACTTCGTCCGGCGACACCGGCGAACGCATCGAAGTCGTCGCCACCGCCGGCGAAACGCTGAGCAGCTACCGCATCTACCTCTACAACGGTTCGACGCCGTCCGCGGCGGTCGTGTACGACAACGATCTGCTGCCCGCCGGCAGTCTCGTCACCTGCGGCGCGCAGGTGCGCATCGCCACGCTCAGCTATCCCACCAACGGCATCCAGAACGGCCCGAGCGACGGCATTGCGCTGGTGGACGGCAGCGGCCAGGTCGTGCAGTTCATCAGCTACGAAGGCCAGATCACCGCCAGCAACGGCCCGGCCGCCGGTCGTACCAGCACCAACCTCAGCGTGTCCGAATCCGGCAGCGACCCCGCCGGCCGTTCGCTGCAGCTCGGCGGCAGCGGCACCGGTTACGCCAACTTCACCTGGCGCAGCCCGGCCACCGCCACCTTCGGCGCCTGCAACAACAGCCAGACCTTCGTCGCGCCCAACCCGCGCCCCACGGTCAGCAGCACCACGCCGGCCAACGGCGCCACCGACTTTCCGGCCGCCGGCAATCTCGGCGTGACCTTCAGCGAATCGGTCGGCATCCTCTCCGGCGCGTTCACGCTCTCGTGCACCACCTCGGGCAACGTGACGCCGCAATTGACCTATCCCAACTCGGCCAGCCCCAGCGTCAGCATCTCGACCAACACCGCGCTGGTCGCCGCCGAAAGCTGCACCTTCACCGTGCTCGGCAACCGCATCACCGACGCCAGCGGCCAGACCATGGCCAGCAACACCACCGTGACCTTCAACGTCGCCTCCGGCGGCGGCGGCACCGGCTACTACGCCCGCGTCAATACCAGCAGCCCGTCGCAATTGCGCTGCTCGCTGCACACGATCATCCGCGGCCACACCGCGTACCCCTACAGCGCCAGCACCACCGACACCTGGGACATCCTCGAGATCGCCGACGAGGACCCGAACAACAGCGGCCGCATCCTCGACGTCTACCGCAATCGCAGCTTCGCCAAGGTCAGCGATCGCGCCGGCACCGGCACCGGCATCACCTACAACCGCGAACACACCTGGCCCAACTCGCTGGGCTTCGGTTCGTCCAACGGCAACCTCGGCCTGCCCAATGCGCCCTACACCGACACCCACATGCTGTATCTGTCGGACACCGGCTACAACTCGGACCGCGGCAACAAGCCCTACGCCAACTGCACCCAGAGCTCGGGCTGCACCGAGCGCGTGACCGAAGTGAACAACGGCAGCGGCGGCGGCAGCGGCACCTATCCGGGCAACTCCAACTGGTTCCGCACCCCGGACGGCAACAGCGGCTCCTTCGAAGCCTGGAACAAGCGCAAGGGCGACCTCGCCCGCGCGATCCTGTACATGGCGATCCGCTACGAAGGCGGCACCCATCCGGTCAACGGCCAGGCCGAACCGGATCTGGAGCTCACCGACAACCGCAGCCTGATCGTCATCACTTCCAGCTCGCCGGCGTACATGGGCCTGCTCACGGACCTGATCGCCTGGCACCAGGCCGACCCGCCGGATGCCGCCGAACGCGCTCGCAACGAAGTGATCTACAGCTTCCAGGGCAACCGCAACCCGTTCATCGATCATCCCGAATGGGGCACCAGCGCGCTGTTCACCTCGGCCAAGCCGGCGACCTGCCAGCTCAACTGAGCGACGCGACATCGCGATTCGCGCGGAACGCCGGCGGGAGACCGCCGGCGTTTTTTCTTGCGCACGCCGCCGATGCGCGTTGACCCGCGCGGACCCCGCGCGCAGAACTCGCGCAGAATAGGCGCCCCGCCACCGCATCCCCCGACGATGACCCGCGTCCTGTTCGTCTGCAGCCAGAACCGCCTGCGCAGCCCGACCGCCGAACAGGTGTTCTCGACCTACCCGCAACTGGACGTCGCCTCGGCCGGCACCAACCGCGACGCCGAAAACCCGCTCACGCCCGACCTGATCGCATGGGCCGACATCGTCTTCGTGATGGAGAAGATGCACCGCAACAAGGTCCGCGAGAAGTACCGCGCGCAACTCCACGATACGCGTCTGATCTGTCTCGACATCCCCGACGACTACGACTACATGGATCCCGAACTTGTGGATCTGCTGATGCGCAAAGTGCCGCGGTATCTTCCACAGTCCGTAAACGAGTGCTGATCGCGGCGAGTCGCGTAGCCCGGACCTCGCAGCGGGCAAGACCCGGAGAACACCGATCTGCGCGCCGGGCTGTCGCTCATCGTAGAGCGGAGCGAAGCTCCGCTGCCGTCCCCGATCACCGATCCAATGGGCTGAGCACCGCGCCCGGCCCGCGATTCAGCACATGCGTGTAGATCTGCGTGGTGGTCACATCCTTGTGCCCAAGCAGTTCCTGCACCGTGCGGATGTCGGATCCGGATTCGAGCAGATGCGTGGCGAAGCAGTGCCGCAGCGTGTGCGGGCTGACCGGCTTCTCGATGCCTGCTGCTTTTGCCGCGGAAGACACCGCTCTCTGCAGCAGCTTCTCGTCGATATGGTGACGGCGCTCGTGGCCGTCGCGTGGATCGAGCGAACGCCGCGACGCCGGAAATACGTACTGCCATGCCGTCAGTCTGCCCGCATTCGGGTACTTGCGCGCCAGCGCATGCGGCACCCGGACCTCGCCGAAGCCCGCCTCCAGGTCGCGCATATGCGTGAGCCTTGCGGAATCGATCTGCAGGCGCAGTGCTTCGCGCAGGCTCGCCGGCAATACGGTCTTGCGATCCTTGCCGCCTTTCCCCTCGCGGATCGTGATTTCGTTGCGCTCGAAATCGATGTCCTTGATCCGCAGCCGTACGCATTCCATCAGCCGCAGCCCGCTGCCGTACAGCAATCCGGCCATCAGCGATTCCCGCCCGCAAAGATGCCGCAGGACCGCAGCGGTTTCTCCTCTCGACAACACCACCGGCAATCGCCGCTGTCGCTTGGCACGGACAACATTCTCCATCCAGGGCATGCGGATGCCGAGCACTTCACGATAGAGAAACAGCAGTGCCGACAGCGCCTGATTCTGCGTGCTTGGGGCAACATCGTGCTCGGTCGCCAGACGTGAAAGAAACCGCTCCACCGCCACCCCGTCAAGTTCACGGGGGTGCCGACGACCATTGGCATGGATATACCGGCGAATCCAGTACAGATAGGCCTTCTCGGTACGAAGACTGTAGTGCTTCAGCCGCAAACGGCTGCGAACTTCGTCCAACAAGCGGGGCCTCGCGGCACCGGCCTGCGTGTTGCCGGGAGGATCGACAGTTCCGGATATCGGGGTCTGCTTGCCGTGATAAGACATATCGGGGTCTCCGTGCCGTATATCCAGGCAAGATCGCTCCGACTGCCGACCAACGGCATCGGGCGATGCCTCTGATTCTTGTAGGATTTCCCTGATTGACTGGCCCGGACCGCCTATGGCAGCCTCGGTGTTACACCCCAATTTGGGGTCTACTTGTAGTTAGCCAACAAAAACAGCGCACAGCCGGTGTAGTAGAAATCTGACAAGGCAAAGCGGAGTCGCCTGATTGACCAGCATGAATCGCCACCGCACTATCAACAAAGCGCTGTCGCTGCCAGACAACGGAGTTGGTCTGGCAGCGACAGCGCTTTGTTGTCTGCGGAGATCCAGGCCGGTCGCGCCGGTCGCTTTGACCAACCGAACAGGCTACGATCATTATCGCGGAGCGCGCTATTTTCGTCGGCTAACTGTTCATTACAGCGGACGTGCTGCCGCTTCGCGGCACCACGCCGCTGAATTCAGTAGTTAGGCCTCACAAAGAAGGAACTTGTCATGCCCAAGAAATCCGCACTGATGGCGTCGTTCACAGCTAATAATTGGGACGAACTACTCGACTGCGTGAAGCAAGCAAAGAAGGCTCTCGGGAATCCAACGCAGCTCTGGTTTCGCGGCCAGTCCCGAGCCTCCTATGCCCTTCTACCCGGCTTGCTACGTACACCGATAGGAGCCTCAAAGGAACAACTCCTGTTCCAAAAATTTGTTCAGCACTCGTTTAGGCATTTTCCGCGGCGTTCAAGCGATTGGGAAACTCTGTTCGACATGCAACATTACGGCATACCCACTCGACTAATTGACTGGTCAGAAAATCTCGGTATCGCAACATTTTTTGCAGTCAACTATCGAGGGCCCTCGGCCAAGAACGAAGACGCAGCGATCTACATCCTTGACGCGACGGCTTTGAATAAGTACAGCAGCCTGACAAGTATTCCATTCGTGCCTGAAGACAACGACTTCGACTATAAGAAGATCTATTGGCACAAGAAGCCGTTTGCGCCCATCTTTCCTATCGCCATTCAACCACTCTTTCAGAATGACCGAATCCTCGCCCAGAAAGGGATGTTTACTGTTCACGGCGACAGGACGGATCCGATCGAGTCGCTCTGCCCAAAAGCTGTGAAAAAGATCATCATGAGGCCACAGGCCGTTGCTGACGCAGAAGAATTTCTCGAGATCGCGAACATCGACGCTCGGTCTGTATATCCGGACATGGCGGGGATTGCTGACTATGTGCGTCGAGTTGCTGGCATCTGAGTGAGGCCTAACAATTCTGTCAGGAGCTTCCTGTCAACCCCGAGTGCATGATTGCCTTGCCTTGAGCGTCAGGCGTTTGCTGTGTTGACGTTGTCTTGCATGGTCGATGTTGCGGGATTGCCGTCATTGCGATGCGGTGGGGTTAGCGTTGTCAGACTGCATTTCTGTCATCGGTCTTGTGGGGACGTTGTCGCTGCCCCGGACCCGGGTAGGAACCGCGCCCGAAGGCCTCTCTCGTGTACCGGTGTCGCCCATGCGCGGAGGATCA
>JBIJAD010000268.1:0-5520 GCA_044345955.1 Lysobacteraceae bacterium | reverse complement strand
CCCCAGCGATCGCGCACATCGTAGGGTCCGCCGTGGATGTAGACGACCATCGGCGCGTTGCGCGCGACGCCTCCCACGGGCGCCGTGAGATATCCGTGAAGCGTGAGCCCGTCGCGGGCCTTGAAACTGACCGGTCGGGTTTCGGCGCCGCGCGCAGGATCGATCCATTCCTTCACGCCGAGCAGGCGATCGGCCTTGTTGGTGGTCGTATCGAAGAGGAAATAATCGCCTGTATTGCGGTCGCTCTCGGTGAAGACCAGAGCGAGACGGCCGTCGGCGGTCAGCGAGGTGATGCGCACGAGCTCGCCGGCGAAAGCGCGATCGAGCTTGGCATAAAGCCGCGAGATCTTCGCCTGCGGATCGAAATAGGCCTTGCGCGGCAGACCGTCCATCACCTCGACACCGATCGGCCTGCCGGCGAGATACAGTGCGTCAGGATCGGTGTCGTCGTCGCGGAAGACCTCCCTGCGCTCGTCGGTCGTGGGATCCCAGGCCTGAATCGCGTCCGGCCCCTGTTCCTGCTCGATCCGGAAATAGACCAGACGGTCGTCTGCGGAAAAACCGAGCGGGTAGCGGGCCGCATCGTCGGACGCAGTGTCGCCGATCAGCTTCCAGTCCTTGCCGTCGATGTCGCGGTAATAGGTCCGCAGACTGCGATCCATGTCCATGCCGACGGCCAGGCGGACGTTGCCGGCATGGTCGGTGACGTATCGGGCGTTGCGGATAGGCGCTTGCCCCAGCGGGATGCGCCGGCCGGTGTAGACATCCATGCGTTCGACGCGCGCGAAGGGATCGCCGCTGAACGGACGGACCGAAATGATCACGTTCTTGTCGTCCGCGGGAAGATCGTCCACCAGTTCTGCGACGACCCGTTCCTCTTTCTTGGCGCGGACGCGACTGCTGGTCTGATCGACAAACAGACTTTGACCGACCAGCATCTCGCCGCGGCTGCCGTCGACATTGATCGCGAACAGTTCGCCGGTCGATTGCGGCGCTTCGAGATCACCGAATTTCTCGGCACCGCTGATCAGAACACGCTCGGGGTTGACCCACCAGAAATCCTCGACATGGGTGCGGTCGCCCGGAATCGACATGGTGGCCACCACCTTGTTGTCGCCGCGGCGCAGGATCACCAGTCCGGTCTTGCGTCCGCTCGGCACGGTCGCGGCCAGATACTCGCCGGTCGGAGAAATCTTGATGTCGTTGAACTTCGGCTTGCGGATGAAGTCCTCGATGTCGTGGGGCCGCGAGGTCTGCGCCGAAGCGGCGATGGGTGCGATCGCCAGGATCATGGACAGCAAAGCGGCTGCGGTTCCGAGAGATGTTCTCATTGGCGGACTCCTTGATGGCTTCGATGATGGATGGAACGACTCGTCCGGCATCGCATGCGACGCGGGATCGCGTAGCCCCCGCGGTCGCACGAGCGCCCGGATGCCGGCACTCAGGACTTCCCGCCGATATGCCGACCGAGAAAACCGAGCAGTTCGGTGTACAGCTTCAACTTGTTCTCGAGCTTGTAGAAACCGTGGCCCTCGTCTGCCTGGATGATCACGCCCTCCGGCGGGTTGCCGGCGGCGATCAGCGCGTCGCGCATGGCCTCGGTGTTGCGCGGGGGGCAGCGGCGGTCGGCCGCGCCGGCGACCAGAAAGACCGGAATGCGGATCTTGTCGGCATGATTCACCGGCGAGGCTTCGGCGCGTTCGGCCTTGGTGGTGCCCAACGCACGTTGGATGTAACGGCGGCCCTGATCCCACTCCGACGTGTCGCTGGAGGTCAACTGGATTTCCGCATCGTAGGCGCCGACGTAGCCGAAGGCGCACTTGAACAGCCCCTGCTCCCGCGCCGGCACCATCATCGCCGCGTAGCCGCCGAAATTCCCGCCGTAGATGCAGATGCGATCCTTGTCCGCATGGCCTTCGGCGATCGCCCAGCGGGTGGCGTCGACGATGTCGTCGACGATGTCGTCGTGCCATTCGCCGTAGGCCTTGCGCTCGAAAGCCCTGCCGAATCCGCCGGAACCACGGAAATTCACCTGCAGCACCAGATAGCCGCGGCTGGCCAGCAACTGGTTCTCCGGATCGAATCGCCAGTCGTCGCGGACGCCCATCGGCCCGCCATGGACATTGACCACCATGGGCAGATTCTTTCCGTTCGAGCCTTTCGGCACGGTGAGATAACCGTGCAGCGCGACGCCGTCGCGGGCGACGATGCGGAAAGGCCGCACCGTCGCCATGCGGTCGGGCTCGATCCATTTCATCCGGCGCACCAGGAAACGCGCCTTGCCGGTCTGCCGGTCGTGCAGATACAGCTCCCCGGGATCGCGATCACTGCGCACCGAAAAGACCACGTAGCGGCCATCGCGGGAGGCGTCGATCAGCTCGACCAGCTTCTCCGGAAACGCGGACGCGAGCGACGCGTACAGATCCGCGTCGGGATGCTCGACGTCGAGCATGTGGATCTTCGGCCTGCCGGCCTGGGTCATCACCGCGAACACCGTACCGTCGCGAGGCGACGTCAGATACCCGGCGGGATCGGACACCGGGTCGCGGAACAACGGCGAGAACCGGCCGTCTTCCGCCGCGAGCGTGCCGAATTCGTAGGTTCCGCGCGCATCGTCGCGCAGCGCGTAGACGCTGCCGTTGTCGGCATTCCCGATCGCGCGCGTGGACAGTCCTCCCTCGGCGAAGGCGCCGACCAGGGTCCAGCGCCCTTCGTCGTCGCGACGGAACAGGTCGGTCGCACCGTCGTCGGCCGCCTGGCTGTCGTCGTCCTCGATCCGGCACATCGCGAAACGCGGCGCCTTGCCGCCGTCGATCGCCAGACTGCAGTCGCGTCTGGGTGGTGTCGCCAGGATCTTCACCCGCGCGTTTTCGATGTTCAGCGTGGCGAGGCGGAACATGTCCTTCTCCGACGCAAAGGGGTTGAAGACCTCGATCAGCACGTGGGCTTCATCGCCGGGCATCGAATCGACCAGTCGGTAGAGGCCTTCGCGGTCGTTGCGGTTGCTGCGCGCGCCGCGTTCGATCATCGTGCTGGGCCTGTCGAACAGCAGCCGCGGTTTGGAACCGTCGATGTCGATCGCGTACAGCAGACCGAAGGGTGTGGTCTGCTCGATGAAACGTCCCTGCTTGATGTAGGTGCTGAACACCAGCCTCCGGGAAGTGCCCCAGGTGAAACCGCCCACGCTCCAATTGCCGGGCAGATCGGTGACGGATACGACCGCGAGATCGGCGGTGCGCAGGACCGCGAGCGCGTCCTTCTTGCCGCGTTCGACGGTCATCGCCAGATGCGCGCCGTCGGGCGAGATCTTCACGCCGCTGTAGCTCGGATCGCGCACGAAGTCCTCGATCGGGATCTCCTGTGCCGTGGCCGTCGCGGCGAACCAGAGAGTCGCGCAGGCCATCGCTGCGATGATTCTCCCCCTCATGTTCCGATTTCCTCCCTTGAAGTGATGATGTCTTGCCGTCGGACTCAGGCGGCGACCTCGTTCAGCACGCGCCCGAGGCCCTCGCGCCAACCCGGCGGATCCAGCCCGAAGTCGGCGCGCAACCGGGTCGTGTCGAGGACGGAGCAAGCGGGACGGGCTGCGGGCGTCGGATAGTCCGCGGTCGCGATCGGCACGACCCGCGGCATGCGGTCGAGCAGTCCGCGCGCATGGGCGCC
The DNA here is from genome assembly GCA_044345955.1 of Lysobacteraceae bacterium. Classification (GTDB taxonomy): domain Bacteria; phylum Pseudomonadota; class Gammaproteobacteria; order Xanthomonadales; family Xanthomonadaceae; genus Lysobacter_I. Next base: position 1,857 of record JBIJAD010000268.1, on the reverse strand, counting down.
GGCGACGATGGCCTCGGCGAAACCGTGCCAACTGGTGCTGCCGGCGGCGGTGAGGTTCCAGATGCCGGAATCGCGCATGCCCTGGCGCAGCACCGCGGCGGTGATGTCGGCGATCAGCGCGGCCGGGGTCGGCGTGCCGATCTGATCGGCGACCACGCGCAGTTCGTCGCGTTCGGCGGCGAGGCGCAGCATGGTGCGCATGAAATTGCGGCCGTGCGCGGCGTAGACCCAGGCGGTGCGGAAGATCGCATGGCGCGCAGCGGATTCGCGGATCGCGCGTTCGCCGGCGAGCTTGCTGGCGCCGTAGACGCCGAGCGGCGCGGTCGGGTCGTCTTCGCGGTACGGGCGGGTGCCGCGGCCGTCGAACACGTAATCGGTCGAGTAATGCACCAGCAGCGCATCGCGTGCGGCGCAGGCCTCGGCGATCCGCGCCGGCGCTTCGGCATTGATGCGGAAGGCCGCTTCCGGCTCGGATTCGGCACGGTCGACCGCGGTATGCGCGGCCGCGTTGACGACCACATCGGGCGCGTACTGCGCGATCAGCGCAGGCAACGTGTCGGGCATGTCGAAATCGGCGACGGCGCAGGGCGCGCCGTTTTCGAGCAGACCGCTCCGGGTCGCCGCGACGACTTCGCCCAGCGGCACGAGGCTGCGCAGCAGTTCGCGTCCGACCTGTCCGTTGGCGCCGAGCAGCAGGATTTTCGTCTTCGGATCCGGCATCGCCGCCTCAACCCGCGAAGTCAGGCAGACGCTCCGGCGCGACCTCGTCGAGGAACGGCGCCTTCGCGTCCTTGTCCGAGAGCACCGGGTCGGACACCGGCCAGTCGATCGCAAGCGACGCGTCGTTCCAGCGGATGCCGGCGTCGGCTTCGCGGTCGTAGGTCTCGCTGCACAGATAGGCGAACACCGCGCGTTCGCTGAGCGCGACGAAGCCGTGGGCGAAGCCCGGCGGGATCCAGAAATGCCGGCGGTTCTCCGCGCTGAGGACGACCGCGGTCCAGCGCCCGAAAGTGGGCGAACCGCGGCGGATGTCGACCGCGACGTCCCAGACCTCGCCTTCCAGCACCGAGACGTACTTGCCCTGCGGCTTCGGCCACTGGTAATGCAGACCGCGGAGCACGCCGCGCGCCGACGAAGACACGTTGCCCTGCACGAACGGCGGGATGTCCAGGCCGTGCGCGGCGAAGCGATCGCGATTGAAGGATTCGAAGAAGAAGCCACGGCTGTCGCCGAACACCTGGGGGTCGATCAGCAGGCAACCGGGCAGGTCGGTTTCGATCACGCGCATGCGCAGCTCCGGGTCAGGGCACGACGCCGCGCTCGGCCAGGCCGAGCAGGTATTGGCCGTAGCCGTTCTTCGCCAACGGTGCGGCGAGACGTTCGAGCTGTGCGGCGTCGATCCAGCCGTTGTTCCAGGCGATCTCTTCCGGACAGCACACGCGCAGGCCCTGACGGGCCTCGATCGTCTCGATGTAATTGGAAGCTTCGAGCAGCGACTGGTGCGTGCCGGTGTCGAGCCAGGCGTAACCGCGCCCCAACCGCTGCAGGTGCAGCGTGCCGTCGTCGAGATAACGCCGGTTGAGGTCGGTGATCTCCAGTTCGCCGCGCGCCGATGGTCTGAGCTCGGCGGCGTAGTCGCTGGCGCGGCCGTCGTAGAAATACAGACCGGTAACGGCGTAATTCGACTTCGGCCTTGCCGGCTTCTCTTCCAGGTCGACCACACGCCCGGAGGCGTCGAATTCGGCTACGCCATAGCGCTCCGGATCGCTGACCCAGTAACCGAACACGGTCGCACCGTGGTCGCGCGCATCGGCTTCGCGCAGCATCGCGGTCAGGCCGGGGCCGTGGAAGATGTTG
>JBIJAD010000267.1:0-5540 GCA_044345955.1 Lysobacteraceae bacterium | reverse complement strand
TCGACCGGCTCGGTGATCAGGGTTTCGATCTCGGCCGGCGCCGCGCCGGTGTACTCGGTGCGGATGGTGAGCGTGGGATAGCTCAGGTCCGGCAGCAGGTTGACCTTGAGCGAGGACAGCGCGATGCCGCCGAACAGCACCATGGTCAACCAGAACATCGCCACCGTGACTCGGCGGCGGGTCGAGAACTCGACCAGACTGAAACCCGGTGCCGGCGGTTCGCCGCCCGCGTGTTCGTGGGGATCGCGGCCGCTCACGACTTGGCGCCCTCGGGCTTGGCGGCGGCGACCTTCTTCGGCACCGGATCGCCGATCACCTGCACCACGGTGCCTTCGCGCAGCGCGACCTTGCCGGCGGTGACCACGCGATCGCCGGGCTTGAGCCCGCCGCGCACCTCGATCCACTCACCGTCGGTGTAACCCAACTTCACCGGCGTGCGCGCGGCCTTGCCGTCGCGCACGCTGAACACCGCGGGATCGTTCTCGTCGTCGAGCAGCGCGTTGCGCGGGATCACCAACGCGTCGGCGCGCTGGTCGAAGTCGATCTGGATGCGGCCGAACATGCCCGGCTGCAGGATACCGCCGCCATCGAAGGTGCAGATCACGCGGAAGGTGCCGCTGCCGGAATCGACCACCGGCGCGACCCGATCGACGCGACCCTGGAAACTGCGGCCCGGCAGCGCGTCGACCGCCAGCAGCACCGGCAGACCGGCCCTCAGCGTGGCCAGTTCGCGCTCGGGCACGTTGAGCGTGGCCTCCAGCCGCGAGGTGTCGACGATGCGGAAGATCGGCGTGTTGATCTGGACGAAATTGCCGGTCTTGATCGAGCGCTCGGCGATCACCCCGGAGATCGGCGCGACCACGTTGGCGTAGGACAGTTCGAGATTGGCCAGGCGGTTCGCGGCGCGGGCGTTTTCGAGATCGAAACGCAACTGGTCCAGATCGTTGACGCTGACCAGTTGCTGCGCGGACAACTGCTGCGAACGGCGGTAGTTGGCCTCCAGCTTGCGCACCTGGGCATCGGTCTGCGCCACCTGCAGCCGTGCGCGGTCGGAATCGAGTCGGACGAGGACCTGGCCGGCGCGCACCTGCTGGCCGACTTCGGCGAGCACGGTCAGGGCGACGCCCGAAGTCTTGGCGACCACCTGCGATTCGCCGCGCGCCTCCAGCGGAGCGGTGCCGCTGTAGCTGGCGGCGATCGGTCGCCTGGCGACCGCGACCGCCTCCACCGGCACAGCCTCGACCGGCTTCTTTTCCTCGCCCTTGGCCTTGGACTCGCCACCCGGCTTGCAGCCGGCGAGGACCAGACAGGCGATCAACGCCCCCGCGCCGAAACTGCGGGCGGTGGAGCGGCCGATGGATGGGAGCAGCGGAATCTGGATGTGCATGGCGGTGGTGGCCGGCAGGTCATGAGGTGTTGTATCAAGGTATATCACCCATTCATGTCCAGCATCCGCCAGAGGTCACGGTGACTCGCGGGGGAGTCGATCGGGCCCGTCGGTGGCCCGGCCTGCGTCCAGGCGCAGGCTCGGGCTATACTGTCCGGATTGCACGCCAGCCGACACGGCCTCGACCGGCGACGCTCCCGGACATCAGACCCTGACATGACGCCAGACATGACCCGATCGACGAATCGTTACGCGCTGCTCGCCGCCGGTCTCGCCCTCGCCGCCGCGTTCGCGGCCCAGGCCCAGACCCCCGCCGGTTCCGCCGAAAGAGGCAAACAACTGACCTACACCTGCCAGGGCTGCCACGGCGTCACCGGCTACAAGAACGCCTACCCGACCTACAGCGTGCCTAAGATCACCGGACAGTCCGCGGAATACATCGCGGCTTCGCTGCTGGAGTACCGCAAGGGCACCCGCAAGCATCCGACCATGCAGGCGCAGGCGCAGAGCTTCTCGGAGCAGGACATCGCCGACATCGCCGCCTACCTTTCGAGCCTCAAGAAGAAGTGAGCGACGCCCTCATGACGACGACGCGCCCCATCGCCATCGCCCTGACCCTCGGCCTCGCGCTCGCAGGTTGCGGCAAGTCCGAACCCAAGCCGGAGGGCGGCGCCCACAAGGCCCAGTTCCAGCACATCAACGCCTTCCACGGCGACGTCGCCCGCGGCGAACGCCTGGCCGCGGACAAGCAGCTCGCCGGCACCGGCCAGTCCTGCATCGACTGCCACGGCCCCGGCGGTGCCAAACCCATCGACGCGACCTACCCGGTCCTCGCCGGCCAGTACCAGGACTACCTCTTCCACGCGATCAAGCAGTACCGCGACGGCGGCCGCGAGCACGCGCTGATGAACAACCAGATCAAGGGCGCGGTGGATGCCGGCAAGCTCGACGATCGGGGCATCGCCGATCTCTCCGCCTACTTCGCCGCGCAGCCCGGCCCGCTGGGCGATCTGCACGGCATGTAAGCCTCGGGCGAACACCGCACGACACCGAAAACGGGAGCCGAAAGGCTCCCGTTTTTCGTTGCGGCAACGCCGGGATGCGCTTCAGCCCTGCGGATCAGGGCGGCGAGGTCCCCGGCGGGCGCGCGAGGCTGTCCTTGTCTTCCTGCAGTTCGGGCTTGAACGGGACGTCCGGCGGCGGCCGCGCGGTGGCCTCCTGATCCTGCAGGTTCGGGTCGGAAATCGTGCAGCCGCCACCGGCCTGCAGCAGCGAGATCGTGCACTGGATGCGCTTGCTGGTGCCCGGGATCGGGATGGCGACGTTGCGGATGCCGCGCCGCACCCACTCTTCGAGCAGATTCTCGTTCGGGATCCAGAAACGGTCGAAGCGACTGGGCGTGTAGTCCAGAGGCGGGCGCTTGAGCCAGGTGCCCATGCGGTCGATCTTCTCGAAATCCTCGATCACCGTGCCCGGCGGCAGACCGCCGCCGACCTGCCCGCCGTCGCCGGGCAGACGGATGCTGCCGTCGCTGTTGAACAGGCCCGGCGTACGCCCGGTGCTGCTGCCGGGTACGTTGCGATTGGACGTGCCCCAGTCGTCGCCACGGGTCTGGCTCGGCGTGCCGCCGGGCCGCGGCGATGGCGACGGACCCACACCGGCAGGCGCACTGGCCGCCGGACGCCCGCTGCCGCTGGCCTGCGGCTGGCCGCCGGGGCGCGGGGTGGTCGCGCCGGCGGTACTGCGTCCGGGCGTCGTCGCGGTGCCTGGCGCGGCACCCTGCGTCGGCGCGGGTCCCTGCGCGGGCGCGGCGGCCGGAGCGGCGCCGGTGCCGGTCGCGGCCGGCGCCGGGCGCGGACGCAACGCCACTTCGCCCGGCGCGGTGCGCAGCTCGGGCACGTTCAATGGCGGCGCCCGCGACGGCAACGCCGGCGCCTCGCGCCTGGCGACGGTCGCGGGAATCCGCTGCGCTTCGACCTCGACGACTTCCGTGCGCAGAGTCGGCACCGTCGGCGCACGGATCTGCGGTACGCGCGGTTCGACCGTGCGCACCTGCGTGCGCGGTTCGAAGGCCTCGATCTGGCTCGGTTGCGCCGCGATTTCGGGCACCTTGAGCTGGAACTGCGGAACCGTCGCCTCGCGCGGCACCGGCGCCGGCAAGGTGAAGTCGATATCGGGCGCCGGCGTTTCGGTCACCGCCAGCGGCTGCGGTGCGGTGGCTTCGGCGGGCTGCGCCGGTGCCGGTGGCTGCTCGCTCGCTGCCGCAGCGGCGGCGGCCTGCGGTGCGACCGCGGCGGCATCGCGGCCATCGGCGCTGGCCGCGGGCGATGCCTGTGCGGCCGCCGCGGCCGGGGCCTCGACCTCGCCTTCGGCCGGCGCACCGCCGGTGTCCTCGGGGGTGCCGATCCCGATGTATTCGGCCAGCAGCGCCTCGCCTTCGGCACGCGCTTCCGGCGGCGCGTCGCCGATCGGCACCAGTCCCACCATCAGCAGCAGCACCGCGAACACCAGATGCAGCACCGCCGAGAACACCGCCGCGAAGCGTCGCGCCCCACGCTGATCCCGGGGCGCCGGGCCCCACTGCTGACGCCAGATCCGCACCAGACCCTGCCAGCGACCCAGCGGCGGCGTCGCCTTCGGCGGCGAACGCAGCGGCCGGGCCATCAGCAACGCGATGAAATCCTCGGCCGGCGCGCCGATCACCGCGCCGATGCGCTCGTGGATCGAGAGGAACCAGGCCCGCCAGGTCGGCGGAAACGCGCCGAACGGGCGGTCGGCATGCAGGGGAAAGCGGCGCCGGTGGCGCTGCTGCAGGGCGTCGATCAGATCCGCGGCGGAGAACACGCGCGGCGAGGCCGATCAGACCGACGAACGCGCGATGTAGGGCGCCGTTCCGCTGGCGTGATCGGTCGCGTCGCGCACGGCGGTCACGCCGGGGACACGTTCCATCAGGGTCTTCTCGATCCCCTGCTTGAGCGTCACGTCGGCCATCCCGCAGCCGTGGCAACCACCGCCGAAGCCGAGCACCACCACACCGTCGGCGGTGACTTCCTGCACCGTGACATGGCCCTTGTGCTGGGCGAGCTGCGGATTGATCTCGTGTTCGACCACCCAGCGCACGCGCTCCATCAGCGAAGCCGATTCGCCCGGCGCCGCACCCTTGATCCGGGGCGCGCGGATCTGCAGTTGGCCGCCGGTGGCCTGCTGCGTGTAGTCGATCTCGGCGCCGTCCAGATACTGCACGCTGGCGGCGTCCAGCCAGAGGGTGAAACCCTCGCAGTCCACCGCCCATTCGTTGCCCTGCAGGTCGCCGGGTTCGGCGAATTCCAGACGCACGTCGGCGCGCGGCGTGCCGGGATGGAGGGCGCTCAGACGCACGCCGAGGCCCGGCAGGGCCTCGCGTTCGATCAGGCGGCGAAAGTGGGTCTGCGCGGATTCGGAAATCTGGATCATCCGGCTATTCTAGCGGCCCGCCCGCCGCGCGCTCATCGGCTGTTGGTCATCCCGGCGCGGCGGTGTTCAGTTACCGCGTCCCCAGGAGCCCACCCGTGTCCGATCTCGTCCCCCTCGCCCAGGCCCATTGCATCCCCCGTCGCGGCCACGAGCACCGCCTGCCCCCGGCCCAGGTCGCCGAACTGATGCCGCAACTGCCCGGCTGGGAATTGGCCGAGAACGGCCACGCCCTGGTCAAGACCTTCCGCTTCCCCGACTACTACCGGACCCTCGCCTTCGTGAACGCGCTGGCCTTCATCGTCCACCGCGAAGACCATCACCCCGACCTCGGCGTGCACTACGACCGCTGCGTCGTCCGCTTCTCCACCCACGACGTCGGCGGGCTGAGCGAAAACGATTTCATCTGCGCGGCGAAGGCGGAGGCGCTGGCGGGCTGAGCGCCGCATCCCGGCACCGCCGGATGCGCGGCGAAGGACCCGCAGCGGACCGCATGAGCGACATCACCGACATCATCGCCGATGGGCAGGTGGAGGGCGTGGACAACGCGGCGCTGTTCGCCGCGTCGTATTCGGAGCTCAGGCAGTTGGCGCGGTCGCGGCTGGCCCGCAGCGCGCCGATGACCCTGCTCGACAGCACCGCGCTGGTCAACGAGATCTGGCTGCGGCTCTGCGATCAGGAACGCCTGCGCGTGGATACCCGC
>JBIJAD010000266.1:0-5546 GCA_044345955.1 Lysobacteraceae bacterium | reverse complement strand
GCGAACTCGACCCGCAGCTCGCGTTCGAGGACCCGGACGCACCGAAACCGGGCGTCCTCACCGCCGGCTTGCAGGACGATGCGATGCCCGAAGCCTCGAACGACGACGGCCAGGACACCGAAGCGCCCTCCCCGGCAGACACCGCGAACGGCGACCGCGATGCGGATGCCGACGATGCTCCATCCCACGACCTTTCCGATGACGGCAGCGATGTCGCCATCGCCCCCGCGGACGCCGACGCGTCCGCCGACCCGAACCCCGCCCTCGTCGCAGACGACGACAGCACCGGAGCCTGACATGAGCCAACGCCCGCCCCGCACCCTCTCGCTCAAGCGCGAGAAGGACACCCCCGCCGAAACCCCGCGCCTCGAAGAACGCCTGCACAAGGTCCTCGCCCAGGCCGGGCTCGGCTCCCGCCGCGCGCTCGAGCAGCGCATCGCCGACGGCATGGTCAAGGTCAACGGCGAGACCGCGCAGATCGGCATGAGCGTCGCCAGCGGCGACCGCATCGAGATCGACGGCCGCAGTTTTGTCGCCAGCGCGTTGACCGAGCCGGCACGGGTGCTGATCTACAACAAGCCCGAAGGCGAAGTGACCACCCGCGAGGATCCCGAAGGCCGCCCGACCATCTTCGAATCGCTGCCCGCGCTCAAGGGCGCGCGCTGGATCGCGATCGGCCGCCTCGACATCAACACCACCGGCCTGCTGCTGCTCACCACCGACGGCGAGCTCGCCAACGCGATGATGCATCCCTCCTCCGAGATCGAACGCGAATACGTCTGCCGCGTGCGTGCGCCGGAAGGCGAGGACGATGTCTCCGAGAAGGTCGTCGATCGCCTGCAGCGCGGCGTCGCGCTGGAGGACGGTCCGGCGAAGTTCGACGAGATCGAACGCATCGGCGGCACCGATTCGCACGACTGGTTCCGGGTGGTCCTGCGCGAAGGCCGCAACCGTGAAGTCCGCCGGTTGTGGGAGTCGCAGGGCTGCCAGGTCAGCCGGCTGAAGCGGGTGCGCTACGGTACGGTCTCCCTGCCCCAGCCGCTGCTGCGCGGCCAGAGCCAGGAACTGCCCTCGGCCCAGGTCGAAGTCCTGCGCAAGTCGATGCATCTGGAAGAAGGCCCGCCGCCGGCGCTGACCCTGCAGCCGGTCATCGGCCAGCGCAAGGCCGCCAAGGCCACCGTGCACGTCGGTCGCGAAGGCCGCAGTCACGCTTACGTCAACGGCCACAACACCGCCGACGAAGGTCGCGAGCTACGTCGTTTCGACCATGTCCGCGAGGATCGCGGCCGCGGCGGTCGCGGCAAGAAGCGCGGCGATCTGACGGTCAGCGGCGAGGCCGCGGCCAAGCAGGCGCAGAACAAGCCGTTCAAGCAACGCAAGATGAAGGGCCCGAAGCCACTGCCGGAAGGCAATCCGGCCGCCTTCCGCACCTGGTACGTGCCCGAAGGCGTCGACACCGGCCCCACCGGTCACCGCAACGCCGACCAGCGCGGCCCGAAGAAGCCCTACGGCAAGAAGCCCGGCGGACAGCGCGGCTACGGCGAACGTTCCTTCGGGGATCGCTCCCAGGCTGAGCGGCCATTCGGCAGTCGTTCCCACGAAGGCCGTCCCTACGAGAGCCGCGGCCCGGGCCAGGGCGGCAAGCCCGCCGGTCGCGCCCCCAGGCCCTATGGCCATCCCGGCAATGCCCCCAACTTTCCCTCCGACCACGCCCATGGCGGCCAAGGCGCCTACGGCGACCCGGGCCGCGGACCGCGCGGCCCGAAGCCGCAGAAACACGGCGCGCCACGCCCGGCCGGCGGCCCGGGTGGCCCGCGTCCCGCGGGTCGGCCCGGCGGTGGCCGACCCGGCGGCCCGCGTGGTGGTGGCCCGCGTGGCGGTGGCGGGCCCCGCGGCGGTGGCTTCCACGGCGGGCCGCGCTGAGTTCGTCTCCCGGAGCCTCACACCTGGCGGGTGACGGCGCACGTCCCCCGGAAGGTCGCATCGCTGCTAGAATCCGCTCATAACCGGACAGCATTCCCTTATGGGGTTTCGTTATGGCATTGAGCGATTTTCCTGGCCGCAGTCTGCTGATCGAAACCATCAACGCTGCCGTCGCACTCGGAGACGACGCCGCCACCGTCCAGGCGCTGCGCAAGGGGCTGTGCCGCATGATGCGCGAAGGCAGCGTGCACCTGCCCGACTGCGTCCTCCAGCCGGTCGATGGCCACTACGCACGTCGCGAGGTCTACAACAGCCCGCAGCACGGCTACGACGTGATCGCGATGACCTGGGGCCCCGGTCAAGGCACGCCGATCCACGATCACGACGGCCTGTGGTGCGTCGAAGGCGTCTGGCACGGCCAGCTCGAAATCACCCAGTACGATCTCGGTGAGCGCCATGGCGATCGCTGCCGCTTCACCGAAGTCGGCACGCTGATCGCCGGCACCGGCTCCGCCGGCAGCCTGATCCCGCCGCACGAGTACCACACCATCCGCAACGCCAGCGAGACCGACACCGCGGTCTCGGTCCACATCTACAAGCGCTCGATGACCTGCTGCGGCATCTTCCAGGACGAAGGCGACGGTTGGTACCGTTACGTCAGCAAGCAATTGCAGTTCGATCACGCCGCCTGAACCCACGACATGGACGGCCTCAGGTTCGCGCTGGGCTATACTGTGCGTCCGCGCCGGAATGGCGGAATCGGTAGACGCAGCGGACTCAAAATCCGCCGCCCTTAAAAGCGTGTGGGTTCGAGTCCCACTTCCGGCACCATGGCGAGATCCTCGCTTTCCGACGACGTCTCCGGCACCGCAGTCTGAACGCGGACCGACGCATCTTCGGCGATTCGTCGAAGCCAAGGCGGCGATAGCCGACGTCACGAAAAAAGGGCGGCCGAGGCCGCCCTTCGAATCATTCGCGACCGATGCGCCTTCAGTTGCGCGTCGGCAGGCTGCAGCCTGAATAGTAAATCTCGCAGTTCACGCCCTCGTTGCTGCACGTCGACAGCGCCAGTTCCTCGGCGCGCTGTTGAAATGGAGCACTCGCCACTGCGTTGTTGCGAGTGCCCCAAGCCAAGGCTGCGCACTGGTTTTCGAACGCCATCTGCACTTCGCACGGCTTGCCCTTCGACATCGACTCACAGTCCACCAGAGCCAATCTCTCGGCGCGTGATTTCGAATCAGCGCCCACTGCAACACCGAATGCTCCGCTGGTCGTTGCGATTGCCCCCCAACGCGGTTTCGGAGCGGGTTGCGTGGTCTGGCCCGGATTGTTGCCCGGCGACGGTCCCATCGGCGCGCAACCCTGCCAACCCGCACTGCCGCCCCCGATCGGGAAATAGCCGGGAGGACAGTTGCCTTCCGCAAAGACCTTGGAAGACCAGAGCGCGCATCCGAACAAACAACAAATGAGAATCGGGAGCAGTTTTCCATTCACGGGCTCATATCCTGTTCCTGCGAATCTGCAGCAATTGTCTCCACATCCGAAGGAATCCCGCATGAACAACCATCGATGATCGAGGCATTACGTATCAGTCCTGGAAGCGACGCCACGGCTACCGGTATTGGTCGCCACCACGGAGTCACTTGAGGTCGGCATGTTGGAGCGATGCATGTTCACGGGTGGGGGAGCCACATCCGATTTGCTGGCGGTACCTTCACTGTAGTTCTTGGATAGGTAATAAGTCCCCGAACCGCTTCCGCCACCGCCACCCGCACCGCCCGTAGCGCCGCGTGCGCCTCCGGGGCCGGCTGCGCCGTGCGAACCGCTGATCTGGGCGAACGGCGAGAAGCCGCCGAGGGCGCCCTGGAAGAAGTTGGCCACCATCGGCGGGGTGCTGATGAGGAGCACCGTCAACAGCAGGCCGATGCCGCCCTGCTGCATCGCAACCGAGGTCATGCCGGAGGTGAAGCTGCTGCCGAGCAATTGTCCGAGCAGGGCCGACGTCCAGAACGCCGCTGCCACCGACAGCACCGTATCCGTCGCGATCGCGATCATCGCGGCGAGCACGGCGAGCGAGAACATGGTGCCGATCCCGTAGAGCAACCAGCGCTGGAACAGCGACTTGGTGGCATCGAACAGCAGGCAGAGGATGAAGATCGGCCCCAGCCCGACGAACAGGGCCAGCATCACGTTGTACATCAGCAGCATCGCGCCGCCGACCATCGCCGGCCCGGCGGTACCGAGACCCACCATCCACATGGCGCGGTTCTTTTCCTGGAACAGAGTGGGATCGCCCTCGACCTGCAAGGCATCAATGCTGGACAGGCCGAGCTGCATGTAGGCGAGATTGCGGTCGATCAGGTCGGCGGGGTCGTCGTCCTCGCCGGTCACCAGTTGGGTGATCGCACCTTTCAGATCGTCGTTGATGATCCTGTAGACGCTTTCACCTGAAGCGGCGAACGAGGTCGCGGCGACCACGATGAGCATCGCGCGCAGAGTCGAGATGATGAAGGCCATGAACGAATCGCGGTTCTGGCCGGTCACGAAACGCAGACCCTGGAAAAACACCCAGATGGTCATCAGTACCAAGGCGATGCCAAGGGCATTCCCGATCGCCCGACCCATCATCCCGACGCCGAAGTCCTGGATCCTGTCGTTGAGGTATTCGTAAATCAGGGCGTAGTACGCCAGGTCGCCGATGGACGCCATCGGACGCAGCAGCCCTTCCAGAAGATCCCTTCCTGCTCCGAACACCATTTCCGACATCGTCCCGAACATATCCATCACCTTGTTGAATCGAATCTCAGAGGCTCACCGCGTATCGAAGCGCGTGGGGGCGGCGCCCCACGCGCGTTTCCCGGACCCGGCTCAGTCCGTGATCGAAAGTGCGCCGGCGAGGATGCCGGTGTTGACCATGGTGCCGAGCGGGGAACTCTGCCCCTTCAGTGCACGGGTGGCGAGCGCCTTCTGCGACTCCTTGAGCACACCGATCAGATCGTCGTACATCCTGAGGCGACTCTCGATCACCTGATAGTTCTTCAGGATCTGCTGCATGTTGGCTTCGGCGGTCGCAGCATTGGTCTGCGTCTGGCCCGGGGTACTGGCCCCTTGCACCTGCTCTTTCTGGCGATCGATCTCGCGTTGCGTCTCGTCGATCAACCGGTTCATCGCCTCGACCGAATCGTTGTACTTCTTGTTCTCGAGCACGACGATCATGCCGCAGAGACGCTGCTGTTGAGCGATGATGTCGCCATTGGGATTGAGGCCGAGCGCACTGAACAGCTCGCCGACGATCGACCCGCTGCCGCTGCCGCGGCAACGCTCGCTCACGCCTTCGTTCACGTTCCGGATGGGGAACTCCTCTCCGAATTGCAGTTTGAAGGCCGAGAACGCCTGACTGGGATCGGTCATCATGTCCGTGTAATGCCTGATGTCCTGGTACCGCTGGGTATAGGTGTTGAGCTGGTTCAGGTAGGACTGGATCTGGGTGATGATGTGGTTGGGCATGTTGCCCACGTCGGTCACCGGGATGCCGGCGCCGGCGCTGCCGGTCATCAGGGCGCAACCGAGCGCCAGGCTGGTCAGGAACGGGGCCTTGCGAACTCGGCGGGAATTGCGGTCGG
>JBIJAD010000434.1:0-3116 GCA_044345955.1 Lysobacteraceae bacterium | reverse complement strand
GAGGTCCGCGAGCCGATCATCCGCGCGAACATCCTCACGCCGCCGGACTACATCGGCAACATCATCAAGCTGTGCGAGGAGAAGCGCGGCGTGCAGATCGGCATCACCTACATGGCCAGCCAGGTGCAGATCAGCTACGAACTGCCGATGGCCGAGGTGGTGCTGGACTTCTTCGACAAGCTGAAATCGGTCTCGCGTGGCTACGCCTCGCTCGACTATCACTTCCTGCGCTTCGACGCCGGCCCGTTCGTGCGCGTGGACACGCTCATCAACGGCGACCGCGTCGACGCGCTGTCGATCATCGTCCACCGCAGCCACGCCGACCGTCGCGGCCGGGAACTGTGCGAGAAGATGAAGGATCTGATCCCGAGACAGATGTTCGATGTGGCGATCCAGGCCGCGATCGGTTCGCAGATCATCTCGCGCAGCACGGTGAAGGCCCTGCGCAAGAACGTGCTGGCCAAGTGCTACGGCGGCGACATCACCCGCAAGAAGAAACTGCTCGAGAAACAGAAGGAAGGCAAGAAGCGGATGAAGCAGGTCGGGCGGGTGGAAATCCCGCAGGAAGCCTTCCTCGCCGTGCTCCAGGTGGACAGCAAGTAATGCCGGGAATCGCGAACGGGCCACGGGGAATCGCAGCAGCGGTGCCGCCGTCGCCGGATTCCGCCTTTCCCGTTTTCGACTCCCCTTTCCCGATTACCGCTGCGTAAGGAAGATCCATGGTCTGGTTCGAAATCACCCTCGTCGTACTGACCCTGCTGACCGGCGCCATCTGGCTGCTGGACAAGCTGTTCCTGGCCAGGCGTCGGGCTCGCGCCGAGGGTCTGCTCGATCAGGCCCAGGAGCCGGTGATCGTCGACTACGCCCGCGCCTTCTTCCCGGTGCTGGCGCTGGTGCTGATGCTGCGCAGCTTCGTCGCCGAGCCGTTCCGGATCCCGTCCAGCTCGATGATGCCGACGCTGCTGATCGGCGACTTCATCCTGGTCAACAAGTTCGCCTACGGCCTGCGCCTGCCGATCACGAACAGGAAGTTCGTCGAGATCGGCGCGCCCGAGCGCGGCGACGTGGTGGTGTTCCGCTACCCGGGCAAGGGCCCCGGGGATCAGAACACCGGGGCCGACTACATCAAGCGCATCATCGGCCTGCCCGGCGACACCATCGAGTACGCCGGCACCACCCTCAAGATCAACGGCCAGGCTCTGGAGTACGCGCCCAATGGGGAGTTTTCCGGCACCGGCCGCAACGCCGAGATGAACGGCGCCGCCCGCCTGACCGAGAAATTCCCGGGGCACGAACACGAAGTCCTGGAACTGCCCAACCAGTTCGTGGACCCGCGCGGCGAGGGCACCTGGGTGGTGCCGCCCGGTCATTATCTTGTGATGGGCGACAACCGCGACCGCAGCGATGATGGTAGATTCTGGGGGTACCTGTCGGAGGACCGGCTCCGCGGCAAGGCCTTCCTGGTCTGGCTGAACTGCAGCGGCTGGTTCTGCTCCGACGGGTTCGACACGTCACGCATCGGCAACGGAATACCCTGACGCCGACGCGGGCGTGCCGCGCAGATATCGTCCAACCAGCATCGTTCCCGGGGGAGAGATCGGATATGCGACGCAACCAGAGCGGGATGACCCTCATCAGTTTCGTGATCGTGGCCGCGGTGGTCGGCTTCTTCCTGTTCATCGCCATGAAGTTGTTCCCGATGTACCAGGAATTCTTCGCGGTGAAGTCCGCGATGAAGGGGCTGGCCGCGGAACAGGGTGTAGCCAACGATTCGCCCGCGCAGATCAAGGAAAAGTTCTTCAAGCGCCTGTACATCGATTACTCGAACAACGTGAAGCCCGAGAACGTGCGGATCGACAAATCGAGCGGCGGCCAGACCATGTACGTGAACTACGAGGTCCGGGTGCCGATGCTGTACAACATCGACGCGGTCGGGAAATTCAGCGCCGAACAGCCGCTGACCGGCGCCGCCTCGTATTGAGGCCGGCCCCGCGGTGGTCGCCGAAGCGGCCTGCGGTGGACACGTCTTCCGCGACCCGACCCTGCTGGCGCGCGCGCTGACCCACCGCAGCGCCGCGCCGCAGCACAACGAACGCCTCGAATTCCTCGGCGACGCCCTGCTCGGCGCGGTCGTCGCCGAGGCGCTATACGCGCGCTGGCCGAAAGCCGCCGAAGGCGAATTGACCCGCGCTCGCGCCGAACTCGTGCGCGAATCCTCGCTCGCCGCCCTCGCGCGCCGGCTCGAACTCGGTGCGCGCCTGGTGCTCGGCCCGGGCGAGATGAAATCCGGCGGCCATCGCCGCGATTCGATCCTCGCCGACGCGCTCGAAGCGGTGGTCGGCGCGATCTATCTCGACGCCGGATTCGAGACCTGTCGCGACATCGTGCTGCCCTGGTTCGCCGAGGCGATCGAAGCCCTGCCGCCGCCGCACCGGTTGGGCAAGGATGCCAAGACGCGGCTGCAGGAATGGCTGCAGGCGCGGCAACGGCCGCTGCCGGTCTACACCCTCCTGTCCGAATCGGGCGAAGACCACGCCAAGACCTTCCGCGCCGAATGTCTGCTCGCCGATCCGCCGCTGCGCGGCGAAGGCGAAGCCGCCTCGCGCCGCGCCGCCGAGCAGTTGGCCGCCGAAGCCGTGCTCGACGCGCTCGATCCCTGAACCGTAGGCGCAATCTCGCCGCAGGTCGCGGCGCCTGAAGTCCGCGCATCGCCAGGCTGCATCCGGGCCTGCATCGTCCGCTGTCGCGCAGAGCCCGGCGCCCGTGGCGCCGATCGATCCGCGGATCGCCGCCGCCGCGGATCGCCGGGTGAGCTCGATGTTTCCGGACGGCCGCTTCGATCATGCCGACCTGATCCGGTTCCGCGCCGCGCTGGGCGAATTGCCGGCGGAGCAGCAGGCCGCGCTCGCTGCGGCATTTTCGCGCGCGGTCAACGGCGACCGGCTGCAGTCGCGCATGTGATCGTCGGCCGTCGCGGGCGCCTCGCCCGCGGCCCGACGCCTTTCCCTGTCCAAGCAAGGAGATGCAGATGAAAACCGTGTTCAGGAACGCGTTGTGCGTGGTGTCGTTCGCGGTCGCGGCGACCGCGCACGCCGGCGCCCGATTCACGGATCCGG
>JBIJAD010000264.1:0-5566 GCA_044345955.1 Lysobacteraceae bacterium | reverse complement strand
ACGGGCCTGCCGAGCCATTTCCGGCGCCGTGCGCAGCGCCGGCGCCCGACCGGGCGGCATTCAGGCGGCGGTCACGCCCTGCGGTTTCGGGGATAATCGCGATTCTTTCACGCTTCCATACGTCCCCATGCTCGATCCCGCCCTGTTGCGCAACCAGCCCGCCGATCTCGCCGCCCGCCTGAAAGAGACCCGCGGCTACGACCTGGACGTCGCCCGGCTGATGCTGCTCGAATCCGAGCGCAAGCAGATCCAGGTGCGCACCCAGGAGCTGCAGAACCTGCGCAACACTCGGAGCAAGCAGATCGGCATGCTCAAGGCCAAGGGCGAGGATGTGTCGGGCGTGATGGCCGAGGTCGCCGGCTTCGGCGACGAACTGAAGGCGAGCGAGGCGCGTCTGGAGGTCATCAAGGCCGAGATCGAGGCGATCGCCGCCGGTATCCCGAACCTGCCGCACGAGTCGGTGCCGGTCGGCGCCGACGAAACGCAGAACGCAGAGCAGCATCGCTGGGGCACCCCGCGTACGTTCGATTTCGCGGTCAAGGATCACGTCGAACTCGGCGCCCGCCACGGCTGGCTGGACGGCGAAATCGCCGCCAAGCTCAGCGGCGCGCGTTTCACCGTGCTGCGCGGCCAGCTCGCCCGCCTGCATCGCGCGCTGGCGCAGTTCATGCTCGATCTGCACGCCGGCGAGCACGGCTACGAGGAAACCAATGTGCCGCTGCTGGTCAACGCCGATTCGATGCGCGGCACGGGGCAGTTGCCGAAGTTCGAGGAGGATTTGTTTGCTACGTACAGGCACTACACCGCTTACGAAGACGAGAAAATTTACAGTGGGCATGAAGACTCGATTCCTTCGCTGACTGACGCGATCTACATCGCGGAATCTGTCACTCGCATAGACGGCGATACAGTGGCACCTAAAGAGGCTCACAAGCGACTTCGCAAGGTATTCGAGAAGAATCACCACCTCTTGAGGGACCGCTACCTCATCCCCACCAGCGAAGTCCCCCTCACCAATATCGTCCGCGACGAGATCGTCGACGCCGAGCGTCTGCCGCTGCGGATGACCGCGCATTCGATGTGTTTCCGCGCCGAGGCCGGCAGCGCCGGGCGCGACACCCGCGGCATGATCCGGCAGCACCAGTTCGAGAAGGTGGAGCTGGTGTCGATCGCGAAACCCGACGAGAGCGACGCCGAGCACGAGCGCATGACCCGCTGCGCCGAGGTCGTGCTGGAGAAGCTCGGCCTGCCGTATCGGCGCATGCTGCTGTGCACCGGCGACATGGGCTTCGCCGCGCAGAAGACCTACGACCTCGAAGTCTGGCTGCCGTCGCAGGGCACCTACCGCGAGATTTCGTCGTGCTCGAACTGCGGCGATTTCCAGGCGCGGCGGATGCAGGCGCGGTGGCGCAATCCGGCGACGGGCAAGCCCGAACTGGTGCATACGCTCAACGGTTCCGGTGTGGCCGTCGGCCGCGCGCTGATCGCGGTGATGGAGAACTACCAGAACGCCGACGGCTCGATCACGGTGCCGGAAGCGCTCCGCGGCTACATGGGCGGCGCGACCGTCATTGCCTGAGGGCGGCCACGGGTTGGCCGATCGACGCGGTCTGCCGCGTTCGTCGAGAGGCGGCTGCCACCGGGACGAGCGCGGCGCCATGGACCGGCGCGCCGCACCCATCCCCGTTACCTGCTCCCCGAGGCCCGATCATGCCCCTCATCCGCACGTTGTTCAGCAGCGCCTGTCTCTCGGCTGCGCTCGCGGCGCCGCTCGCTTCCGCACACGCGCCATCGCCCTCTGCTCCGACTTCGATGCGCCCGTCCCCGCAGACCCCTGCGGAGCCGTCGCCCGCGCGATACGCCGTGACTTTAGCCCGCGAACTGGGCTTCGGCAGCAACGGCATGAGCTTCGGGATCAATGCGCTGCCGGTGGACTGGGGCCAGACGCTGACCCTGCCGACCAGCGAGGCGACCATGAAGAGCAACGGCATCTGCACCTTCCGTTCGCAATTCTTCGTCCGCAACGTCGGGTTCCTGGCGAGCGTGCCGACCCAGAACACCGTGCGCCTGAACGCGTCGAACGGCGCGCTGCTCTCCAGTACGGCGATGGGCAGCATTCCGTATCTGGCCTTTTTCAACAATTCCTCGGATATCCAGTTGGCGCCGGGCACCTGGACGCTGTACGTCATGATCGACGCGCCCAATACCAACGCCGAGTATTACGAGAGCAACAATCTCAACCGGGTGCGGGTGATCGTCAGCGGAAGCTGCAACTGACCTCGGAGCGATCGTCCCGCCCATGCTCCTGATCGGGCCAAGGGTCGCGATGCGGCCCTTCGCCTCGTCGCTCGCCGGATGCGGGCGATCAGCGCCCCGGGGTACGGCAGCAGCGGCCGTAGGCGGTGACGGTCATCGTGTTGCCGGTCGGGTTGCGGAACGTGCACCGATGCACGTCGCCGTTGACGGCGTTGATGGTCCGGTTGGTGAAGAATTGCGTCGACAGCGGAACCTCCGAATCGCAGCCGCCACCCGTCATCTCGTAATCGGTCGGGCAGGTCGGGGTTTCGATGCCCACGGAGAGCCCCGCGCCGAGCGAGTGGTTGTCGAGGACATTCACGCACTGCAGCGCGGTCGCTTCCGGTTTGATGAAGTATCCGACGACATCGGCCACGACATGGGTCGTGGCGAAGCTGAAGATGCTCAGCTCGGAGCCGGTGCCGTTGGCCGAGCCGATCTTCACGACCGCGAAATTGCCGCGGATTTCGCCGACAGGGTAGTTGAGCGTGGATGCGAGCGGCTGCTGGGCGCCGAAGGGGAAGGCGGTGAGGTAACCGCCCGCCTCGGGCTGGACGACGGTCATGTTGAGCGCGACCGCGGCGACGGAGGCACCGGTGACATTGCCGATATTGCAGTTCGAGTTGTGGCCGCCGTATTCGGTGTAATCGGCTTTCGGGAAGAGGTTGTAATGGCGCGCCACGCCGCCCGCGATCTTGCCGGCGGCCACGCGGGTGTCGATGATCCGGCATGGCGTGACGGGGATGTACGTGAGATCGGCGTCGCTGTCGCCGAGAAGTTTGCCGGGAACCGCGCTGCCGCCGGAGCCGGCCGCAGAACGCTGCGTGCGCGAATCGCCGGGCAGGAACGCATCGTTCATCGCTTCGAAAGTATGGGCTCCCGCGGCGCGTCGCAGGGTCTGCAGCGAAGCCCGCGAGAACAGCGGCACCATGTCCGAGGCCCATGCGTGCACGTCGGCGCGATGGATTTCCTGCACGTAATTGCCCCATTTCATGACGATCCGGTGGACCAACTCGCCGCGCGGGGTGCGCGGTTTTTCGGTGGCGATGGCGTTGCCTGCGAGCGTACAGGTCGAGAGCAGGCCGAGCAGGGCGGCGGCGTGGATGCGATTGAGCTTCATGACGATCTCCGGTGCGGGATGGACGGGCGGGCGATGCGGGCGGTCGAGACCCGCTCGTTTTCGTCAGTCGCACTCCGGAGCGAAAACCCGCCATCGGTCTCGAAAAAAATTTTCCGACGTCGCATTCATGGCTTGCGGTGAGGGTGCCCGGGTCGCCGGTTCGGACGTTGTTGTCCGCGCGGCATCGCGCTCGACGACGAGGCCGCCGGCGAGCAGCAACAGATAGCAGGCGAGCGGCGCCGCGCGCGTGCGCGCAGGAGGCGGTAGAGTCGGTCGCATCGAAGTGTCCAGGTCGGCAGTGAGGGGCGACAAGCCCGTGTGCTCTCCTGGTCGCAGTGCGGCGGTGTTTCCCGCCAGCCGTTGGCGACAATCACGGCATGAACGAATCATGAATCCTGTCGGGACGGCTGGCGGGATTGCCCCGCTTGCCGCGACCTGCCTACTGTCGCCCGATCGCTGTCCGCGCAGGGTCCGAAAGCGCGTTCAGCCCTCCCGACACCGCAAACGACACCCGTCCCTTCCATGCGACCGGCCTGGATGCCATCCGCACCGTGTTATCCGGAGAACGCCGATGTTCACTCGCTGCGCCGCCCTTCCGTTCCTGCTCGCGCTGTCCTTCGTCTCCGTCGCCCACGCCGGCGATGTGCAACCTCCGCCGGTCGACAAGCCCGCGTGTCGTCCGACCACCGACCCCAGTCAGGGCGGCGACCAGGCTTACCCGACCTGTCTGCGCTTTGCGGACATCACCCTCGATGTCGGCGATCTGCCGGGCATGGCCATCGGCGGCGTATTCGTGCCGTGGGGCGGCAATACGGTGCTGCAGGACGCGAACGCCAGCGCGCGTTACGGCGGACGTTGCGCATTTTCCTATCTGCATCTCAATCTCAACACGGGCGACGTGGCCTCGGGCGCGACCCAGAACGCCATCTATCTGCATGCGGTCGGGTTGCCGATGCTCGCCTCGAGCCCCTTGCCGTCGTTGCAGCCGGGCATGGGCGCTGTCTCCAGCGGCACGCTCTGGCTGGCGCCCGGGGTGTGGGCGCTGTATGTCTACGCCGATGCGTCGTGGTCGGTCGCCGAAACGAACGAACAGAACAACCTGCGCATGGTCCAGGTCACGGTGCAGGGGCGTTGCGGCTGAGACTCAGCGCAGGGTGGCGGGCAAGCGTCCGACGGCGACCAGTGCGTCGCGGGTGCGCGGGTCGTCCTCGCCCCATTTCACGCGTCGTATGCGCAAGGCTTCGTGCAGCAGCGGTGCTGCCTCCCGGGGCCGTTTGCGGTCGAGCAGCAGCAGGCCCATCGCCAGTGCGGCGGACGCCTGGCGTGGATGACCGTCCGGCAGGCGTTTGCGGAAGATCGCAAGCGCCTCGCGGATCGCGGTTTCCGCCGGTTCCAGACGGCCCTGCTTGTGCAGGACGATACCGAGCCGGAGCAGATCGGTGCCGACACGGTCGTGCTCCGGCCCGTAATGCGCGCGTTGCGCCAGCAGGGCGTCGCGGTAACCGCGCTCGGCGGCGGCGTAGTCGCCGCGCGCTTCGTGCACATGGGCGAGATTGAAGACCGTGGCGGAGCGCCACGGGTGTTCCGGCTCGTAGGCGGCCAGCGCCTGCCGGTAGTAGTCCTCGGCAACGTCCAGCGCATCGTTCTCGAACGCCAGCAGGCCGAGGTCGTTCAGATTGAGCGCGACCATCTCGTGCCGCTCTCCGAGGGCCTGTCTGCGGATCGCCAGCGCGCCTTCCAGCAGCGAGCGCGCTCCGGCGAAGTCGCGTTTGCTGTGCAGCACCTTGGCGAGATTGTTCATCACGATCGCGACGCTGGGATGGCGCTCGCCGAGCGATGCGCGCAGCAGCGTCAGCGCTTCGCGATACAACCGTTCGGCTTCGGCAAGATCGCCCTGATCGGCGTGGACGATGGCCAGATTGGACAGATTTCCCGCCAGTTGCGGATGGGTCGGCGGCAGGCGCTTGCGATAGATCGCCAGTGCCTGTCCGAACAGGGCTTCGGCGCCGGGATAGTCGGCATGCTGCCGGCGCAAGGCGCCCAGGCTGTCGAGATTGGCGGCGACCAGCGGATGCTCCGCGCCGAGGACGCGGCGACGGAGGTCGAGACTTTCGCGATACAGCGCCTCGGCCGCGTCGCGATCGCCGCGGC
>JBIJAD010000263.1:0-5579 GCA_044345955.1 Lysobacteraceae bacterium | reverse complement strand
CACATGCTGGCGCGTTCCTGGCTATGCCCGGTCAAGGTGATGAATTGGGGCTATTGGGGCAGCGTCGGCATCGTCGCTTCCGAGGACACCCAACAGAGAATGGCCCAGTTGGGCGTGGCCTCGATCGAACCGGAGGAAGGCATCGCGGCACTCGACAAACTGCTCTCCAGCCCGTTCACGCAGTTGGCCTACATCAAGCGACTGCACGCCGAGGCGGCGACGGACTCCGAGGATACGACGGCAGAGGTCGTGGCCTTGCCCGCGAGCGCTCCGGCGATCGATGCGACGATCTTCATCAGAAACCGGCAGGTGACCCATGACGGCTGAGGTCGGCGACGCGTCTTGGCGCTGCGGATGAGCCAAGCCGATCCGCGGGTCGACGTGCGATGCGCGGGGTGTCGGCCCGCATGGCGTCACGGACAGTGACGTCATGCGGAACCCGCGACACCACGCTGCGGGCATGACGAGCCGCACATGACGAGTCGTGTACGACAAGTCGTGGGCGACGAGAATCTGCGGCCCGTGCCTGAGGCCGGTGCGATGGGAGCGGAGGAGAGGGGAAGCGTGCCGCTTCGACATCGACGAAGCGGAATCGACGACACATCATCGACGACACATCGCCCCGGCTCGGGTCGATGCCGGAGCCGATCGATGCTGCGCGACCTGGGTTACTGCAGATCGAACAACCGCGAACCGCCGTCGGCGGCCAATTCTTCGGCTTCTTCGCGGGGATCGAACTGGCTTTGCGCGCGGCGCCAGGTCCTGCGCAGACGCACCGGGTCGGAACCACCACTGTACAGCGTGGTCGAACCGAAGGCGCTGTCGCGACCGAGCAGCGTGGCCATCTCGGGCGGATGGCGATTGATGAAGGATTGCGGCAGGTGGCTGTAGTCCTCCATCGGCTTCACGTACTGGCGACTGAAGCTCATGTGCAGGACGACGCGCTCGCCGGGAAGGCTTCTCGGGCAGTTTCCGTGCCACACCGAGCCGTCCCAGAAAACGATCGAACCCTTGGGGCATTCGATCGGAATCGAACCGACATCGGCCTGCGCTTCCTCGGGTGAGGGCATCCTGCGCATCTTGTGCGACCCCGGCACCACCTTGGTCGCGCCGCCCGCTTCGGTGAAGTCCTCGAGCGCCCAGCAGGCGGCGAGAAGCTGATTGTGGGGCGGGAAGGGCGACGGAATGTAGAACTGATCGGAGTGCAGCACCAGACTGGGCGAGCCCTGCGGCTTGCGGCTGCCGATCAGCCAGCTCAGCGCGGCCCCCTGGCCGCACATGAACTCCACCAGCGCCAGTACTTTCGGATTGAGCACGGCCCGCTCGAAGACAGGGTCGCGACCGAGCAGCAGCGCCGCGGACAAACCACGCAGCGGACCCACGGTTTCGTAGGACAGCCGGATGATCGCTTCGCGGATGCCGTCGATGACTTCCATCGGCGCGGCGTCGCGCACGACGGTGTATCCATCACGCTCCATGTCTTCGAGATTGCTCTGCAGCCCCAGCGCGTCGGTACGGGCGCGAAGCTGCTCCGTGAGCGCATATGGCGGGATGGACTCGTGAGGTTGATTCCGTGCCATGAGCTGGTCCTTTGCGGGGCCGAATGGTATGCTCGGAGCAGAATACTGGAGCGGCCCAGGCATGTCCACGGCATGGGTTTCAGGCCGTGCGTGGCGCAGTCGCCGTCGCCGGTCGCCGATCGGAGCGCAACTCGAAATCCGCATGGCGCAGGACATCCTCGTTACCGGTATCGGCGTGACGGCGTCCATCGGTCAGGGCAAGGCGGCGTTCCAGTCCGCGCTGTTGGATGCACGCGCAAGATTCCAGGTGATGCAACGACCTGGAAGACAGAAGGACTCGGCCTTCATCGGCGCGGAAATCGATGCGCTGGTCCAGCCGGAGGCGATCGCGCCGCGGCTGCTGCGCAATGCGACCTGGTCCGGGCAGGTTGCGCTCGCGACCTTGCACGAAGCATGGGAGGAGGCCGGTCTCGACGCGGTGGATCCGCGCAGGATCGGGCTGATCGTCGGCGGGTCGAATTTCCAGCAACGCGAGATCGCGCTCCTGCAGGAACAATACGCGGGCCGCGAGTCGTTTCTGCGCCCGACCTACGGGCTGAACTTCATGGATACCGACGTCTGCGGCCTGTGCACGACGCAGTTTCCGATCCGAGGCTTCGCCTACGGCCTCGCAGGCGCTTCCGCCAGCGGGCAACTCGCGACGATCCAGGCTGCGGAAACGATCCGGAGCGGGCAGGTCGATGTCTGCATCGTGCTCGCACCGCTGATGGATCTCTCGCACTGGGAATGCCGCGGATTCCGCTCCCTGGGCGCGATGGGATCGGACCGTTTCGCGGAGGCGCCCGATTCCGCGTGCAGGCCGTTCGACCGCGACCGCGACGGTTTCATCTTCGGGGAATGTTGTGCGGCTCTGGTGATCGAACGCGAAGACACCGAGCGACGCGGACGGGTACAGCCCTATGCACGCATCGCAGGCGCCGGCATCGTCATGGACGGCAACCGCAATCCGGACCCTTCGTTCGAAGGCGAAGTCGGCGCGATCGGCGCAGCGCTCGCTTCCGCCGGCCTGCAGCCGTCGGAGATCGACTACGTCAATCCGCACGGCACCGGCTCGCCGCTGGGCGACGAAACCGAATTGCGTGCACTGCGGGAATGCGGTCTCGCATCGGCGCGCATCAACAGCACGAAATCGATCATCGGCCACGGCCTGTGCGCGGCCGGCGCGATCGAAATCGCGGCCACTTTGCTGCAGATGCGCGTCGGGGAACTGCATCCCTGCCGCAATCTCGACATCCCGATCGATCCCGAGTTCGACTGGGTGCGGCACGGCAGGGCACGCCATTCGATCCGCCATGCACTCACACTGAGCATGGGCTTCGGCGGCATCAACACCGCACTCTGCCTGTCCAGGTGCGACTGACCGGAACGATCCCCGGGCCTGGACGCATGCCCGCCATCCCTCATGTATGCTAGCCGGACAGGGCCGGACGCCGC
The DNA here is from genome assembly GCA_044345955.1 of Lysobacteraceae bacterium. GTDB lineage: Bacteria > Pseudomonadota > Gammaproteobacteria > Xanthomonadales > Xanthomonadaceae > Lysobacter_I. The sequence goes on along the minus strand of JBIJAD010000263.1, from coordinate 2,565 downwards.
CCTGTCGGGACGACGGCAGGCCCGGTAAGACCGCCGCGCGGGAATCCACGTCAAGGGCAGGAGACAGAACACACATGGCGGCCTTAATCGAGATTCGCGACCTGGTGAAGGTCTACGGACAAGGCAAGCAGAAGGTCGAGGTGCTGCACCACGTCGATCTCGACATCCAGAAAGGCGAGTTCGTGGCGTTGATGGGCCCCTCGGGCTCCGGCAAGACGACGTTGATGAATCTGATCGGCGGACTCGACAAGCCGACCTCGGGCCGCATCACGGTGGAGGGGCAGCGCATCGATGAGTTGGGCGCAAAGCCGCTTGCGCGCTGGCGTTCGGCCAACATCGGGTTCGTCTTCCAGTTCTATCACCTGCTGCCGATGCTCTCCGCCCAGCGCAACGTCGAATTGCCGCTGATCCTGACCCGCCTCAGCGACAAGCAGCGTCGCAACAACGCGGAGATCGCGCTGAAGCTGGTCGGCCTCGCCGACCGCATCGCGCACAAACCGGGCGAGCTGTCCGGCGGCCAGCAGCAGCGCGTTGCGATCGCCCGCGCGATCGTGTCCGACCCGATCCTGCTGGTCTGCGACGAACCGACCGGCGACCTCGATCGGGAGTCGGCCGAGGGCATCCTGCAGTTGCTGCGCACGCTCAACCGGGAGCACGGAAAGACGATCGTGATGGTGACCCACGACCCGATGGCGGCAGAGTACGCGGAGCGCGTGATCCATCTGGACAAGGGCACCCTGGTTGCCGCCGACGCGCTCGCCGCAGACGTGAGCCACCGTGAGGCCCCGGCGCACGAGATCGCGGTGACCTGAGCCTCGTCGGGGCCGCGGCGGACACGCCGCGACCCCGCAGACCCGGCCGCCATGGCGACGGCCTCAGATCGCAGCCTGAGTCGCGGCGATGCAGTCCCGGACCACTCGCCGGAGCACGGCGAGCACCCCGTCCCGGGCCGAATGGATGAAGAAATGATCGCCCGCAAGCACGTCGAGCGGCGGTGGACGTTCGAAGTAGCGGGCCCATTCCCGCAATTGCTCGGCCGAGACGTCGACGTCCCGGTCTCCGCCCAGCAGGCGCGTATCGCACCGCAACGGCGGGCTCGGTTCGTATCGGCAGGTCTCGCTGAGCGCGAAGTCCGCCCGCAGCATGGGCAGGAAGAACGACAGCAATTCGTCGTTGCCGAGGATTTCCGGGGGCGTGCCGTTGAGTTCGCGGAGCTTCTCGATGAACTGCGGCGTCGGCAGGGTATGGACCACCTCCTCGCGGCTCTCGAGATGCGGCGGTCGCTTGGCCGACAGCAGCATGGCCCGGGGCTGGGGCAAGCCGCGACGGCGCAGTTCCAGCGCCAGGGCATGGCTGATCATGGCCCCGTTGCTGTGGCCGAAGAACACGGTGGGTACGTCCATCAATGGCGCCACGACATCGACCAGCCGGTCCACCAGAACCTCGAGCGAAGGAATCGGCTGGGACCGGAAATGGATGCCGCGGCCGGGCAATTCCACGGCCAGCAGTTCCGCGTCCCGCGGCAAGGCCATCTGCCAGCCGCGGTAGATCGCGGCAGCGCCGCCGGCGTAGGGAAAACAGAACACCCGGCAGGCAGGCGCGGGAACCCTCGCTTCACGGATGAACCAGTTGGATACGGTCTGGTTGGATACGGTCTCGCTCACGGCGTCCTGTCGTCGGACCGTCGGCGGCGCGACGGTTCCTTTCGTGTCTCTGCGGCAATGGCCGACAGTGTATCCGGCGCGATGGGCAACCGCGTCATGCGGCTGCTGATCGTACCGGGCCCGGGGCTGCAACCGCCTGATTTCAAAGCATGGAGCGGAAGGGGATGGCGATATGGACGAACTTCCACCACGATTGTCCGGGCTCCATAATTTCGCATAATGTATATTATGTAAATTCCGGAAGTCACTGCCAGCAGACCAGGCTCATGGCGACGGCCGCCTCCACCCACGGGCCATGGCGCCTACCGCGATGACCACGCCCAGTCCGGCCAACAGACCAAACGCCGAGCCCAGACTCCATATCTGGGCGAGCAATCCGATCGCCGCCGGGCCGGCGAAGAAGCCCGACATGAGGAAGCACGAGACCGTGGCGATGCCCATGCCCGGCGGGATGCCGGGGGTGTTTGCGGCGAGTCCGGTCAGGATCGGCACGAGATTGGCGGCCCCGAGCGCGACCACCAGAAAGCCGAACGCACTGAGTGGCGCCCAGGGCGACAGCACGACGACCGACATCCCGACCGCGATCAGCGCACCTCCGGCGACCAGCACGAGGTCTGCACCCAGCGTTTCCACGATCCGGCCGCCGGCGAAGCGCATCGCCGCCATCGCGACCGAGAACAAGGCATATCCGCCGGCAGCGAGCGCCGGGCCGGCGGATTTCGCCGTGTCCAGATAGAGCGCGCTCCAGTCGCCGACCGCACCTTCGATGACGGCCGTGCACAGGGCGAGCAGACCGATCCCGATCGTCGCCGCGGAAACAGGCACCCGAAAGCCGCCGCCGGAGGGACGTGGCTCGGGCGGTATCGCGAGCGCATGGGCCGTGCCCCGGAACGCGGCCGCG
>JBIJAD010000026.1:0-20109 GCA_044345955.1 Lysobacteraceae bacterium | reverse complement strand
GTCTCCGGGCTGTTCTTCGCCGGCCAGATCAACGGCACCACCGGTTACGAGGAAGCGGCGGCGCAGGGCCTGATCGCCGGCCTCAACGCGGCGCGCCACGTGCGCGGGCTGGAAGCCTGGTCGCCGCGTCGCGACGAGGCCTACATCGGCGTGCTGATCGACGATCTGATCACCCACGGCACCAATGAGCCCTATCGGATGTTCACCAGCCGCGCCGAATACCGGCTGCAGTTGCGCGAGGACAACGCCGATCTGCGCCTGACCCAGCGCGGCCGCGAACTCGCCCTCGTCGACGAGGCGCGCTGGGAACGCTTCGCGCGCAAGCGCGACGCGGTCGCCGCCGAGACCGAACGCCTGCGCGGGATGTGGGCGGCGCCGAACAATGCGACGGGGCGCGAAGCGGTGGCCACGCTGGGCATCGATCTGAGCCGCGAGACCCATGCGCTGGATCTGCTCCGTCGCCCGGAACTGGACTACGCGAGGCTGATGACGGTGCCGGCGCTCGGTCCGGGCGTCGCCGACGCCGAGGTCGCCGAACAGGTCGAGATCGAGGCCAAGTATTCCGGTTATCTCGCCCGGCAGCGCGAGGAGATCGCGCGCCAGCAGCGCCACGAGCACACCGCGATCCCGGCCGATTTCGACTACGCCAACGTGCGCGGCCTGTCGATCGAAGTGCAGCAGAAGCTGCAGCGCGTGCGCCCGGAAACGGTCGGTCAGGCGCAGCGCATCCCGGGCATGACCCCGGCCGCGATCTCGCTGCTGCTGGTGCATCTGGTCAAGCGCCGCGGCGCGGCGCAGGCCGCGGCGTCCGCGCGCGAAGCGGGCTGAGCGACGCAGACGCATCGCCGCGCGCGCCGTCGCGGCGCGCTTTTTTTCGTTCACAGGGGACTTCCGTACATGCAGACCGCTGCGCGCAGACCGCAACCCGCACCGCAATGGCCCGCGGCCGTGATCGGCTTCATCGTCGGCATGATCGTGCTGGTGATGTTGTTGAGCGTGACCACCGCGGACGAATCCGCCGGCGCGATCATGGGCCGGGTCGTCGGCGCCCTGCTGCTCACCGGCCTCGCGATGCTGTTCGTGCTGCGCGCAAGTCCGTTGTGGTTCCGTCTCGGCTGGCTGGCGGTCTACGTCCTGTTCGTGCTCGGCCTGACCACGCTTTCGGTCGCGATCCGCGAGCGCATCCGCGACGAGCGCATGCTCGCCCAAGCCCTGCACTCGGCGCAGCAGGAGATGCATCGCGCGACCCTGGCGGCGCGCGAAGGCCGGCAGACGCCGCTTTCGAAGCGGCTCGAAGCGCCCGAACCGGGCGATTCGCACGCGCTCGCCGCGTATCTGATGCAGTCGGTGGTGCGCGAGCGGATCGAAAACCGCAACCGCTACCTCGCCGATATCGATGCCATCGGCTGGGACCGGTTGCTCGAGGCCGAAGATCTGCGCCGTCGCGACGCGCGGGCGCTGGTGAATGCGCGCGTCGCCGGCGCGCGCAAGGCGGTGGACGACTGGATCGCGCGCGAGCGCGCCACCACGCAGAAAGTGCTGCGCGAGATGCGCCGGACCGAACTGCCGTCCGCCTTCCGCAAGGGCTTCGAAACCAGTCTCGCCGGCACCGATATCGATCGCCGCTTCGAGGATGTCGCCGATTCCGAGCGCGGGTTGATCGACGGCGGCGCGGCGCTGGCCGAGGTGCTGCTGCGCGAGCGCTGGGTCGAGGAGGGCGACGAGATCCTGTTCGAGACCGAACGCGGTCTGGAAGCCTTCCGCCGCGCACAGGCCGAACTGCAGGCGCGCGCCCAGGCGGCCGACCGCAGCGCCCGCGAGAGCCTGCGGTCGCTCGAAGAGGACATGTCGGCGGCGCCGCGCGGCGGGCGCTGATCGCGCCGTGACCGCTCAGGTCTTCGGCGCGTCCGTCGTGCCCGCGCCCGCGTCCTGGTCGTCCCGCGCGCGCCGCCACGGCAGCGGCAGGCCGATGCCGAGTCCGAACATCAGCGCGAGCCGGCTGGAAAGGCTTTCGCGATACGGCGGAGAAGCTGTGGCCTCCGGGTCGAGCGAGAAGGCGCCGGCATCGAGTTCGGCGATCAGCGCCCGCGCCTGCGCGTAGTCCGCGTCCGCGACCCGCACCCGGGTGCCGCCGATCGCCTGACGCCACTCCCAGTTGGCCAGATTCATCTGATCGTCCGCGACATGCGCGGCGATGCCCTCGACGCACAGTCGGCCGCAGACGATGTGCGCCTCGATCGGGTCCAGATAACTGGCGACGGTGCGGTACATGCGCAGGGTGCTCATGGGCCGGGATGGGCGTACCCTAGCAGAATGCGCACGAACCTCCGTCTTCTCCCGTTCCGCGCCGCATTGCTGGCGCTCGTTCTCCTGCTCGCCGCCTGCAGCCGCGCGCCCGATACGCCCCCGGCCACGGTCGCCGGCGATGTCGCGATCGAAGCCTGGCCAGTGCCGGCGTTGCCCGGTTCGGCGCAGCCGGACCTGTTCGCCGGTCCGGATGGCCGGCTGTTGCTGAGCTGGTTGAACAACCAGCCCGGCCGGCGTCCGGCGTTCCAGTTCGCCGAGCACTACCCCGACGGCCGGTGGGAAGGCCCGCGCACGATCGCGGTCGGCAATGCGATGTTCGTCAACTGGGCCGACACACCGCACATCGCGGCGACGGCCGATCGCGCGTTGTGGGCGCACTGGCTGCAGAAGTCGGCCGATGCGCCCTATGCCTACGACATCATGCTGGTGCGCTCGCTCGATCGCGGAATGAACTGGAGCGCGCAGCGCCGGGTCCACGACGATGCCACCACCACCGAACACGGGTTCGTCTCGTTCTGGCCGCAGGGCGACGACGCGCTCGGCGTGGCTTGGCTGGACGGCCGCAATACCGGCGCGGTCGGCAAGAACCACGACGCCCACGCGGGACACGACGGCAAACCCGCCGACGACAAGCCCGTCGACGACAAGCCTGTGGACGCCAAGCACGCGCGCGGTGATGGCGGCGGCGCGATGACCCTGCGCGCGGCGGTGTTCGACGCGACGCTGCAGTCGTCGGCGGAGACCGAGATCGACGGCCGGGTCTGCGACTGCTGCCAGACCGACGCGGTGGCGATCGGCGACGGCGCGCTGCTGGTCTATCGCGGCCGCAGCGAAGGCGAGATTCGCGACATCCACGCCGCGCGTTTCGACGGCGAAACCTGGTCGAAGCCGGTGCGCGTGCACGCCGACGACTGGAAGATGCCGGCCTGCCCGGTCAACGGGCCCGCAGTCGCGGCGCACGATGGCGCCGCGGTGGTCGCGTGGTACACCGCCGCCGGCGACGTGCCGGCGGTGAAGCTGGCGCGCTCCGGAGACGGCGGTGCCAGCTTCGCCGCGCCGGTCACGGTCGATCGCGGTGCGGCGGTGCAGGGCCGGGTGGCGCTGGCGTTCGACGCCCGCCAGGTCTGGCTGCTGTGGCTGCGCGAGGAGGCCGGCCGGCAATCGCTTTGGCTGGCGCGCTACACCCCGGACCTGTCGAAGGAGGTCCAGCGCCTCGAGCTGGCCGACCTGCAGGGCCAGGGCCGCGGCACCGGATTTCCGCGCATCGCGCTCGTCGGCGACGTCGCCTACGTTGTCTGGACCGATGTCTTCGATGGCCAGCCGCAACTGCAGGGCGTGCGTATCAGGGCGGCGAAGTAGCCGCGCGGGATGCGCGTGAGTCGCGATCAGCCGCGGTGTTCGAGCGCGAGGTAATCCGCGCTCTGCATTTCGATCAGGCGCGAGGCGGTGCGTTCGAACGCGGCGGCGAGACGTTCGCCGCGGTACAGCGCGGTCGGCGCGGCGGCGGCGGTGCAGATGAGATTGACGCGGCGGTCGTACAGTTCGTCGATCAGATTGACGAAGCGGCGCGCGGGGTCGTCGTTGCCGCCGTCGAACAGCGGCACGCCGCCGATGAAGACGGTGTGGAATTCGGTCGCGATCTCGATGTAGTCGGCGGTGCCGCGCGGGCCTTCGCACAGCGCGGCGAAGTCGAACCAGGCCATGCCGCGGGTGCGCGCGCGCACCGCGATGCGGCGGCCGTCGACGACGATGCCGGCGTCGCGGTGGTCGTCGTCGCCGCGCAGTTCGTGCCAGCGCGTTTCCAGCCAGGCGTCGCCGTCGTCGTCGAGCGGCGCCCGGTACACCGGTGAGCGGGTCAGCGCGCGCAGCCGGTAGTCGTGCGCGGAATCCAGCAGCAGCACCCTGCAGCGGCGTTCGAGCAGCGCGATCGCGGGCAGGAAACGCGCGCGCTGCAGGCCGTCGCGATACAGATCGGCGGGTGCGGCGTTGGACGTGGTGACCAGCACCACGCCTTCCTCGAACAGGCGCTCCAGCAGGCGGCCGAGCAGCATCGCGTCGCCGATGTCGATCACGAAGAATTCGTCGAGCACCAGCACCCGCAGCGCGCCGCGCCATTCGCGTGCGATCGCCGCCAGCGGGTCGCGTTCGCCGGCGTGGGCGCGCAGGCGCTCGTGCACTTCGCGCATGAAGCGGTGGAAATGGGTGCGGCGTTTTTCGCGGATCGGCAGCGATTCGAAGAACAGATCGATCAGGAAGGTCTTGCCGCGGCCGACGCCGCCCCACAGGTACAGCCCGTCCGGCGGCGGTTCGACCGGCGGGCCGAACATCCGCTGCAGCAGCCCGCGTGGCGACGGCGCGGTCAGCGCCGCGTGCAGGCGGTCGAGCTCGCGCAGCGCCGGATGCTGCGCGGGATCGTCGTTCCAGTCGCCGCGGACCACGCCGGCGGCATAACGCGCGGACGGCGCCGCGGCCGGATCGATCATGGGGCGGGGTCCGGCTCCGGCAGATAGGGCTGCACGCCGTGCCGGATCGCGCCGCGCAGGTCCATCAGCCGGCGATGGAAGAAATGACTGGTCTCGGGCATGCGCACCAGGGTGGCGTGTTCGCGGCCGCGGGCGGTGCGCGCGAACCAGTCGGCCACCGCCTCGGGGTCGACGATCTCGTCGGCATCGCCCTGGATCACCAGCCAGGGCATGTCCGGCGGCGCGATCCGCGTGAAATCCCAGCGCCCGGCGGGCGGCGCGATCGACAGCAGCAGACCCGGGTGCAGCAGTTCGGCCGCGCGAAGGCTGACATAGGCGCCGAAGCTGAAGCCGCCCAGCCACAGGATCCGGCCCGGGCGGGTGGCGTGGATCCAGGCGGCGACCGCGCGCAGGTCTTCCAGTTCGCCTTCGCCGTGGTCGAAATCGCCCTCGGACTGTCCGGTGCCGCGGAAATTGAAGCGGATGGTGGTCGCGCCCAGTTCGCGCAGGCTGCGCGCGGCCATGGTCACGACCTTGTTGTGCATGCTGCCGCCCTCGGTGGGCAGCGGGTGGCAGAGCAGGGCCAGCAGCGGCCGTGCCGGGGCGTCGGCCTCGGGGGGATCGACCGCCACCTCCAGCGCGCCGGCGGGGCCGGGCAGCAGCAGGGTCTGGGCGGTGTCGGGGAAGGCGGGATGCGACATGCCCGACATCATAGTCGCCGGCGCGTTCAGGGTCTGCGAAGGCGCAGCCCGACCACCAGCGGGTCGTGGTCGGAGCTGCGCCACGGGCCGCGGTCCTGCGGGCGTTCGCGATACCCGCGGGCGGTGGGCTCGTCGGCGTTGCTGTGCCATTCCGCGGCGCCGGCCAGGCGTGCGGCCAGGCCGGGGCTGAGCAGGGCGTGATCGAGGCGGCCGGTCTGGCCGTCGAAGACGTAGCTGTAGGGTGCGGCATCGCCGGCGAAGGCGTCGCGCCAGCCGGACTCGGTCAGCAGACGGATCGGATCTTCCATCGTGTAGGCATTCAGATCGCCGACGATCATCGCAAGATCGCTGCCGGATCGCGTCGGATCGCTGCGCAACCAAGTGTCGAGCCGACGCGCGGACTCGCTGCGGGTCGGGTTCCAGCAGCCCTGCCCGTCCTGCTGGTCGGCCTCGGGCCCCGCGGCCTCGCCGCAGCCCTTGGACTTGAAGTGATTGGCGACGACCGTGAACACCGGGCCGTCGCCGGCGCGGAAGCTCTGCGCCATGGGCGGCCGGCTGCGGGTCCCGAAGATGTCGTCGGTGAGGGTCGCCGCGGCCCCGACCGTCGCCACCCGGCCGCTGCGATAGATCAGGCCGACCCGGATCTGGTCGTCGCCCTGATCGGCATCGGTGGCGACGTAGCGCCAGTCGCCGTCGCGGTCGCCGCGGTTGAGCGCATCGACCAACTGCGCGATCGCCGAGGTCGGCGCGAAGCCGTCGTTCTCCAGCTCCATCAGCGCGGCGATGTCCGGGTCCAGGCCGCGGATGGTCGCGACCAGACGTGCGCGCTGGACCGCCAGTTCCTCGGCATTGCGCGCGCCGCGCGGGGTCGGGAAGCCGCCGCCGAGACCGTCGCCGTTGAAGTGGTTTTCGAGATTGAACGCGGCGATGCGCACATCGCCCGCCACCCGCGGCGGCCGCGACGGACGCGCTTCGTGGAATCGCGGCGGCGCGCTCGGCAGCAGCAGATAGGTGCCGCCGCGCTGGTCGATCACGCCTTCCACCCGGGACACCCGGCTGCCGGTGCGCGGCGCCCCGGACGCGGGCAGGTAGGCGATCGACGCCGGTCGCTCGGCGGTGCTGCCGTCGTCCAGCCACAGCCTGCGGCGGGCGTTGTCCGCGGCCAGCGCCCGCGCCGGTGCGCCCGGCGCCACCGCATCGGTCGGCGTACGCAGGCGTTCACCGAAATTCAGCAGCAACTCGCCCTGCCGCTGCAGCCGGTGGGTGCCGGACACGGTCAGCGGCGCGGCGATCCGCACCCGCATGCCTTCGTAGCACTCCCAGTCGGCCGGCGGTGCGGCGATCCGGGCCGGGCGCGGCAGGTCGATGCTCGTCTTCGTCGGGCTGAGCTGCGCGGAGCGCAGCGCGGTAAGGGTGCCCCGACCGGCGTCCAGCTCGACCACGGTGCCGCTCGCGCGCACCGAGTCGCCGACCGCGACGGCGGAGCCCTGGAGACCCTCCGCCTCGATGAACAGCGCATCGGACGTTGCCGGATCCTCGTCCGCGACGCCCTGCAGGAACCAGCCGCGGCGATCGCCTTCCACCGCCGCCGTGATCACCCCCTCCACCACCACTCGCTCGCCGACCAGCGCGCTGCGCTCGCCGCGGCCTTGGACGCTGCCGACGGAGACGACCTGGGCGGATGCGGAGAACGCCCAGAGCAGACTGAGGAGCGGCAGACAGCGGGGAAGGGAGAAGCGCATGGGGGATCTCCTGTCTCGGGCGCCTTGTCTCGGAACGGACAACGCCGCCCGGAGGCGGCGTTGCTGGGGAAACGGATGGCGCGGGTCGGGGGTCAGACCTGATCCAGCATCCAGTCGACGGTGGCCTTGACCTGTTCGTCGGTCAGGGCCGGGTTGCCGCCCTTGGCCGGCATCACCCCGGCGCTGCCGGTGAAGCCTTCGATCGAATGCTGGTACAGCAGGTCCTTGCCCTTGGCGGCGCGGGCACCGATGCCGGCGGCGTCGAGCTTGGGCGCGCCACCGGCGCCGGAGGTGTGGCAGCCGGCGCAGAGGTTGCCGTAGATCACCGAGCCGTCGAGGGTGCCGCCGTAGGCGACCTGCGAGGCGGCGGCGGCCTTGGCGGCGGCCTCGGCCGCGGCGCGGGCGGCCTCGCCACCGGCACCGGCGTAGACCGCGCCGGCGGGGGCGATGCGGTTTTCGGTCCGCTGCGCCTCGATCGGGTTCGGCGTGCCCGGCAGCTTGCCGTGCAGGTAGATCGCGAACAGGATCAGGGCCAGGGTCACCACCATCAGGAAGGCGATGACCATCGAGAACCGCTTCAGAAAGTCCAGATCGTAGTTGCGCACGACTCACCCGCAGGCACGAAAGAGGTTGGGACAAAGGGATTGGAGCAGGCGGCGGAACCGGGAACCGGACGCACCGCGGGGCCGGGGCCGGCCGCACAATCGGGCCAGTATAAAGGATTCCCGGCGGCGGGCGCCGGCCGGGCGGCCCGGGCCCGGCGGCGGACGCAATCGGGGACGGAATCCTGGACGCAAGTCGGGTTCGACCGGGCGCTTGGCGCCTGTTGGGCATCTCCTGATGCCCCGCGCTGAACAGGACAACGTGCGACGCAAGGAGAAGCGAAGGAGTGGATGCCGATCCACGACCGAGCGAGGGCGCCACCTCGTGCGCTGTCCTGTTCAGCCCTTCGGGTTGCGCAGCAGAGGCTGCCTGGCGCCCGCGCGCCGCCGCCAGTCCGGCGCTGCGCGACTCGCGACCCCCAGGCAGCCTCTGCTGCGCAGAGCGGGGCATCAGGAGATGCTAAACAGGCTCTAGCACATGGCACACTATGGCCATGAGCGATTCGCCCGTCCTCGACCTGATCCAGCTCCGTCGCGGCTGCACCTATTGCTCGGTGCGCCAGCTCTGCCTGCCCGGCGGCATCGGCGCCGACGAACTGCACCAGCTCGACCGCATCGTCCAGCACCGCCGTCAGATCGCCCGCGGCGAGCGCCTGTTCCGTCTCGGCGACCCGCTGACCGCCGTGTTCATCGCCCGCGAAGGCGCGTTCAAGTCGGTCAGCATCAGCGAGGACGGCGAGGAACAGGTCCTCGGCTTCCATCTGCCCGGCGAGCTGATCGGCCTCGATGCCCTGGGCAGCGGCGAGCACCGCTGCGAAGGCGTGGCCCTGACCGCGGCCAACGTCTGCGAGGTGCCCTACGACCAGTTGGCGAAGATCGCGGCGCAGATCCCCAGCCTGCAGCAGCAGTTGCTGCGCGTGATCGGCCAGAGCGTCGGCCGCGATCACGATCATCTCGGCATCCTCGTCCGTCGCCAGGCGAACGAACGCATCGCCCTGTTCCTGCACAGCCTCGGCGAGCGTTACCGCAACATCGGCCATTCCGACCGCCAGTTCCAGTTGCCGATGAGCCGCGAGGACATCGCCCGTTTCCTCGGCCTGGCGCTGGAGACGGTGAGCCGCACCTTCACCCGCCTGCAGGACGACGGCATCATCGCGGTCACCGGCCGCCGTATCGAGATCCTGCAGCCGGCCGAGCTGCTGCGGCTCGCGCACGGCGTCGAATCCGGATCCGGCGACGGCAAGCAGCGTCGCGCCTGAGCGCGCGGTCCGTTCTTCCCGATCTTTCCTGCACCGGCGCAGCGCACGGCGCGGTCGTTCACGCCTCGAGCGGCCCGGCGATCGCGGTACGTCGATGCGCAGCCCGGTCTGCGTCGTCTCCCGTCATTTCCACCGCCAAACCCCGGAAGATGCGACGACCGCTCGATGAAGCGGTATCGACGACGGGTCGCCATCCGCCGCGCGGATGCCGCCCTGCGACCTGAACCGTCTGCCAGGTCGCGGTCCCTGCAGCCACGCGGTCGATGCGTCATCATGTGCGGACGCATTTGCGGAATCCGGAGGCCAGCCCATGCCCCGCCGCATGACCGAGATCGCCGTCGATATCGCGGACGCGCCTGCGCGGCAGCCGGTTCCGCTCGGCGCGGGACTGGTGTCGTTCGCGACCGCGCAACTGCAGCAGGCCCGCACCGAACTGGCGCGCAGGGGCGAGGCGGGTCACGAAGGCATCCATCAGGCGCGCAGATGCATCCGTCGCGCACGTGCGGCGCTCGCACTCGGTGCGCGTGCGCTCGGCGCGCCGGCGCAGGCGCTGGATGCGGATCTGGGGCGGCTGTGTCGCGGGCTGTCGCGGTTGCGCGATGCGCAGGCCTTGATCGAGACCCTCCATCGGCTGGCAGTCCGATCGGATGCCATCCGCGCGCTGTTGCCCGCGGCGGAGCGATTGGCCCGCCGGCGTCGGGACGACATGCTCGAGCGGGTGCTCGCGCACGACCCTGCATTCCGTTCGCGCCGCCAACGCCTGCAGGCGGCGCAGCAGCGCCTGACGCGACTGGACTGGCGTGCGGTCGACGAAGCCGAGGTCGCGCATGCGATCGCACGCAGCCGGCGGCGCGTCGAGAAGGCGGCCAAACGCAGCAAACGGCACCCGGACGACGACGATGCCTGGCACACCTACCGCCGTCGCCTGCGCCGACTGCGCCAGCAGGAGAGTCTTCTGGCCGATCTGGTTCCCGGATGGCGCCGGTCGAAGAGACGCTTCCGCGATCTGGCCGATGCCCTGGGCGAATCGCAGGACGATGCGCTGGTGCTGCGCCACTGCGGTCCGCGCTCGCCGTTTCCGCCCGATCTGCGCCGGCATCTGCGCGAAGTCGCGCGCGAGCGCCTGCGGCGCGCACGCAGACATTGATCCGTCACGAACACGGTCGCCGACGATGACCACCAAAATCGAACTGCGCATCCGGACGCTCGATCAACTGTTCGACAGTCTCGATCCGGCTCCGTTCCATGCCAAGGCGCTGGACCGCAATGTCGAGGCCTATCTGCTGGAGAGCGCCGCCGAGCATGCCCCGCGTCATCCGCTGATCGTCGAGATCCACGCGCCGCCCGGGTTGACGCCGCATTTCGACGACATCGCCAATGCGCTGCACGAGCACTTCGCGCTCGGTCACCAGCAGGCCGAACGCCGGCATCGCTACCGGCGCCGCATCGGTCGCATCGCGCTGTCGGTCGGCGCCGCCACGCTGCTGATCGCGCTGCTGCTGCGGCAGTTGGTGGAAGGCATCGGCGGCCCGTTGGGCGAGGTGCTGGCCGAGGGACTGCTCATCCTGGCCTGGGTCGCGCTGTGGCGACCGATCGAAACCATCGGTTTCGATTCCTGGGAGAGCCGCGAACAACGCAGACTGCTGGCGAGATTGTCGCGGGTTCCCGTGCATTTCGTGGCCATCGCGTCGGCGTCCGATGCGGGCCACGGTTCACCTGCGTGAACTGCACGCACGCCATCGCCGCGACGCCGGATCAACGCTCGGGTGCTTCGCCCAGCCACACCACCGCGTAATGCGCCGACACCGCGACGCCCATCGCGCGCCACGGGCGGTCGCGCCAGATGCCGCGGTTGAGCAGGACATCGTGGTGCTGTCGGCTGCGGCGCCAGCAGGCAAACGCCGCCTGCGCAGTCATGCCGTCTTCGTTGTGGCAGACGATCTCGAAGCCATCGCCGGTGTAGGCGCCGCGGCTGATCTCGTGCGGTTTGTCCCACATGCAGCGCGCCTGCGCGTGGTCGCGGGTGTAGCAGCAGGGCGTCCAGTTGCCGTTCGCCGACCAACTGTGGGCATTGCAGCGACCTTCGGGCGGATGACGTTCCAGGTCGGCCACATGCGCCGCGGCGACCCGCGAGAGACTGGGCGACAGCGCAATCGCGGCGAGTCCGTTTTCGGCTCGATAATCGAAGATCAGATCGATGAGCAGCCTGGTTTCGCCGGTATCCCCGGCCTGCGCGCCGCCGAAGGCAAGGCCGATCGCGAGCCATGCCGTCCGCAGACCGATGCGGACCGATCGGGGGCGATCGCGACGGAGCGAAGGCGCGCGGGCAACGGAGGGCATGCACGCGAGTCTAACCGCGGCCGCGCACGATGCATTGCGATCATGGTCGCAGGGCGATGCGGCCCGCATCGGGCGATGCGTTCGCCCCTCAGCGATCCACGCTGTCCAGATCGCGGCTTTCGACCACCCAATTGTCGTCGAGCAGACGCATGCGCACGCGGCCTTCGCGTGGGATCTCGTCGCGGTCGACGCCGCGGATCCACAGCACCACGCTGTCGCCGTCGCGGCGGCCGCGCAGGATCTCGGGGTCCAGCGGCTGGCCGTCGCGCAGGTCCTTGAGGGTTTCGCGCGCGCGCGCCGGTTCGTTGTCGGGCAGACGCCAGTCGGCGCCGTCGCCGAGGAACGGCCGCAGCGCGGCGACATCGCCGCGGGCGACCGCCGCGGCGTAGGCGCGGTAGGCCTTGCCGGCGTCGCCGCCGCCGGCGGGCAGGGCGCTGCCGGGCGCGGCGTGGACCTTCGCGTCGAAACGCAGGTCGAAATCGTAGGTCTTGTCGAAGAAGTCCTCGGGCTCTTCCAGCGCCCAGCGTCCGGCGATGCGTCCGTCGCTGCGGGTGGTCAGGGTCAGCTCGCCGTAGCCGGAGCTGTTGAACGAATCGCTCGGTTCGAAGCGGCGATAGAACAGGCCGCATTCCTCGCCCTCGGCGGTGAGGCAGATGCGCACGTAGCCGCCGCTGTGCTCGCCGTAGCTCTCTCTCGCGCCGTCGTCGGGGTCGAAGGCGGCGGCGACCTTGGCCGGATCCAGCGGGCGGTCGCTGAGGAAGACGTAGATCTCGCTCGCGGCGGCATCGACCGCGGCGTCGTGGCGGACCGCGACCGCGTGGCGGAAGGCGACGCGATCGTCGGCCATGCGGAAATGCCCGCTGCCGGTGTCGGCGGCGGATGTACTGCCGGCTGCGGCGAGCGCGAGCAGGAAAGCCCATGCGGCGGTGCGCTGCGGATGCGTCATCGGAAGCCCCCTCTGGCGTGTCGATGCCCAGCATAAACGCGGCCGGCGCCACGGGACGGCCGATGTCGGCTCAGACGACGCGATACACCTGCCCGGTCTGCGCGCCTTCGACGCTGCGGCTGAAGCCGAGCGCTGCGCGGGCGGCGGCGACCGGTTCGAATCCGCGGAAGTACGGCGCATAACCGGGCATCGATTCCTGCAGCACGCCGGGGCTGACCGCATTGATGCGGATCCCGCGCGGCAGCTCCAGCGCGGCGGCGCGGACGAAGCCTTCGACGCCGGCGTTGACCAGGGTCGCGGAGGCGCCGTAGCGGATCGGGTCGTCGGCGAGCACGCCGGTGGTCAGGGTGATCGAGCCGCCGTCGGTCAGCAGCGGCGCCGCGAGCAGGGCGAGATTGACCTGGCCCATCAGCTTGTCGCGCAGGCCGACCTCCCATTGTTCCGGGGTCAGCTCGAGCAGGCCGCCGAAGGCGACATTGCCGGCAGCGGAGACCACCGCGTCGAGCGGGCCCGCCTGGGCGAGGGCGGCGGCGATGCTGGCCCGATCGGTCAGATCGATGCGCAGGTCGCCGCTGTTGCGGCCGGCGGAAATCACGGTATGGCGGGCGCCGAGTTCGGCGGCGACGGCGCGGCCCAAGGTGCCCTGGGCACCGACGAGGAGAATGTTCATGGCGGGTCCTGTTCGGTTGTTTGTTGCAGAAGTGCCGGCAATCGCGGCGGGTGGAAAGAGTCTGCGCCGTCGGAATCCGCTTGATTAGCTGTCCCGCTGCAGAAATACTGTTGCCGAATGGAAACAATCCCGACCCGGATCGATCGCATGCTCTGCTTCGCCGCGGTGGCCGACCGCGGCAGTTTCACCGCGGCCGCCGCGGCGCTGGGCTGTTCCAAGGCCCATGTGAGCCGGCAAGTGGCGGAGCTCGAGCGCGCGCTCGGCGCGCAGTTGCTGCTGCGCACCACGCGGCGGCTGTCGCTGACCCCGCTGGGCCATCGTTACGCCGAACAGGCGGCGCGGCTGCGCACGGTCTACGACGAGGCGCAGCAGTTGATCGCCGCCGAGCGCGACGAGGTCCGCGGGCTGCTGCGGATCACCTCGGCGACCACCTTCGGCGAGGTCTTTCTGGTCGATCTGATCCACGCTTTCCAGCAGCGGTATCCGCAGGTCGAGGTCGAACTGGACACCAGCATCCAGACCCACGATCTGCTCGACGGCCGCTACGACTTCGCGTTCCGGCTCTCGCGCACGCTGGAGGAGCGCCTGGTGGCGCGCGCGGTCGGTCTGATCCGTGAGGTACCGGTCGCATCGCCGGCGTTGCTGGCCGCGCAGGGGATGCCGCGGCGGCCGGCGGATCTGGCGCCGCTGCCGGCGCTGCGCAACAGCCATTTCCGCGACGACCCGGAATGGGTGTTCGTGCGCGGGCGCGAGAGCGAAACCGTGCGCCTGCACAGCCCGCTGGCGATCAACAATTTCAGCGCGCTGCAGCGTGCGGCCGAGCGCGGGGTCGGGATCGCGCGTCTGCCGCAGTATCTGGTCCACGAGGCGGTCGACGCCGGCCGCCTGCAGCGTCTGCTGCCGGACTGGGATCTGGCCCAGCAGCCGATCTATCTGGTCCACCCGCAGCGCCGGCATCCGACCCGGCTGCAGGCGGCGTTCCGCGCCTTCGCGCTGGCATGGTTCGCCGCGCCCGAGCGACAGGCGCTGTTGCGCTGATCGCGCTCAGCCTTCGGCCAGCGGGGTCAGCAGGCGACGGCCTTCGCCGGGCGTGTGCAACCGGTTGGGCGCCAGCGCGTCGCTCTGTTCCGCGGTCATGCCCACGCTGTCGACCCACGGAATCGGCTTGCGCGGGCCGGGGATGTAGGTCTCCCACTGGCCGGGCTTCGGCTCGGGATACCCCATCACCGTGAACGATACTGGCAGCGTGCCGACCCAGTAGGGCGCATCGACCTCGGCGCCGGCGCTCGGCGTCGTGAACCGCCAACCGCGGACGGCCTTGATGCTGGCGAGCCGGAACTGTTCCCGCCAGTTCGCCATTTCCGACTCGCTGCCGATCGTGCGCAGATTGACGTGGCTGGCGTCGATGTCTAGGACCTTGCCGTCGCGGCCGATGCGCAGCGACAGATAGACGGTGCCGTTGATGCCGCGCGCGGCGAGCGCATCCGGATAGGCCGGCATGCGCCCGCGGCGGGCGATGCCCAGGCGCACGGCTTCCGGCACGTCGGCCTCGAAATTGGCGCTGCGCAGTTCGACCGCGAAGTTGCCGTCCTCGCGTTTTTTCGCGACGAACAGCAGGCTCATCGGCGAACGGCTGTGCGTGCCTTCGGGCAGCGGGATCGGGTCGAATTTCCAGTGCGGCGCATAGCGCGCGACCATCTCCAGGATGCCCTTGGGCAGCTTGTCTGCGTTGTCCAACTTGTAACCCAGGACCTTGCCGTCGGCGGCGATGTCGATGGTGCCGCCGACCAGCAGGCTGGATTCGGCCAGTCGTTCGGCCGCTTCGCGCTGGGCTTTGCCGGCCTGGGCTGACGGCGTGGGCCCCAGCCCGAGCGAGAACGCGAGGGCGGCGGCGAAAACCGGGAGGAGGCGGGACGATCGCATGGTCTTCGGGAAGCGAAGGAAGGGCAAGGCAGCCTAGCAAATTCCGGTCGCGCCCGGTGCCGGAAACCGGCGCGAATCCGCGGTGGGCCGCGCCATTCCGTGGCCCGCACGCAGCATCGCGACGACGGCGATTGCGGCCCGCCCGAGGGGCGGCTAAGGTCGTCGGCGGAGGTGCCCATGCACGGTGACGGTCTGCAACTGGCTTTGGTGTTCCTGCTCGCGGCGGTGGTCGCGGTGCCGCTGTTCAAGCGTTTCGGATTGGGCGCGGTGCTCGGTTATCTGGCCGCGGGCGTGGCGCTCGGACCGTTCGGCGTGAAGGTGATCCAGGACGCCGCGCCGGTGCTGACCGCCAGCGAGATCGGCGTGGTCATGCTGCTGTTCGTGATCGGCCTGGAACTGTCGCCGGCGCGGCTGTGGGTGATGCGCAAGCCGGTGTTCGGCATCGGCGGGCTGCAGGTGCTGCTGTCGGGCGCGTTGCTCGGCGGCATCGGCCTCGCTTACGGGCTGGGGTGGAAGGCGGCGCTGGTGGTCGGTCTCGCCCTGGCCCTGTCCTCGACTGCGGTCAGCCTGCAACTCCTGTCCGAGCGCAAGGCGCTGAATGCGCCGCACGGGCGGCTGGGCTTCGCGATCCTGTTGTTCCAGGACATCGCCGCGATCCCGCTGCTGGCGGCGATCCCGCTGCTGGGCGTGGCCGCGGCCAGCGCCGACTCGGTCTGGATGGACGTGCTCAAGGCGGTCGCGGCGATCGCCGCAGTGGTCATCGGCGGGCGCTTCCTGCTGCGCCAGTTGTTCCGGATCGCCGCGCGCATCGGGGTGCCGGAGATGCTGACCGCGACCGCGCTGCTCGCGGTGCTCGGTGCCGGTTGGGTGATGCATCTCGCCGGCCTGAGCATGGGCCTGGGCGCGTTCCTCGCCGGCGTGCTGCTGGCCGATTCCGAATTCCGGCACGAGATCGAATCGCAGATCGAGCCGTTCAAGGGCCTGCTGCTCGGCCTGTTCTTCATGGCCGTGGGCATGAGCATCGATCTGCGCCTGATCGCGGCCGAGCCGATGTCGATCGTGGTCGGCACCCTGGTGCTGCTGGCGTTGAAATCCGGCGTGCTGTTCGCGCTCGGCCTGCGCCCGGGCCGGATCGGCTGGCGCGAGGCGCTGCCGTTGGCCGCGGTGTTGGCCCTGGGCGGCGAATTCGCCTTCGTGGTGCTGTCGGAAGCGGTGAAGGCGGGTCTGATCGATGCCGCGCTGCAGAACCGCCTGATCGCGATCGTCGGCCTGTCGATGGCGCTGACCCCGCTGTTGGTGATCGCGGTCGCGAGGTGGCTGCGGTCGCATCCCGAGACCGCGCCGAAACGCGACTTCGATGCGCTGCCCGACCATCAGCCGCAGGTGATCCTCGCCGGCTTCGGCCGCTTAGGCCAGATCGTGGCGCGCATGCTGGTGGCGCAGAAGATCCCGTTCGTGGCCCTGGAGACCGATCCGGAACGGCTCGACACCGTGCGCCGGTTCGGCAATGTCGCCTACTACGGCGACCCGTCGCGGCCGGACCTGCTGCGCGCCGCCGGCGCCGCGCACGCCAGGATCTTCATCAACGCGATCGACAGCCCCGACGCCAACCTGCGCGTCACCCGCGTGGTCCGTCGCCTGTATCCGCAGGTGCGGGTGTTCGCGCGCGCCCACGACCGCCGCCATGCCTGGCAGTTGATGGACCTCGGCGCCGAAGCCACCCGGGAGACATTCGCCTCGGGCCTGGAGATGGGCCGCGACGTGCTGATCGCGCTCGGCCTCGACCACGAGGCCGCGACCCAGCGCATGCAGCGCTTCCGCGCCCACGACGAGGAACTGCTGCGCAGCCAGCACCTGATCTACGACGACGACGAGGCCCTCGTCGCCAGCGCGCATCAGGCCCGCAGCGAGCTGCAACAATTGTTCGAGGCCGACATCGAACCCGATGCCACGGACGTTGCGGATACGAACGATCGGCGCTGATCGGATCAGGGCTTCGCGACGGCGAACCGCTCCCCGAAGAAGTTGCCGGCATTCCAGCGCGGCCGCTCCGCGGCATCGCCGATCGACCGCCCGATCCGCGCGTTGAGCTTCGCCATGCGCACCGCATCGCCCCAGGCGATCGGCAGCGTGGCCTCGTCGCTGGGCTGGTGATAGTGCTCGCGCAGGAACTTGCGCAGCGCCAGCTTCGGATCGCGCTCCGGATCGGCCGCGACCATGCCGCCGGTGAGATACACCGCGGGGACGCCGGCGCGGATGAAAGCGTACTGGTCGCTGCGCACGAACACCGACTCCTCCGGGAACGGGTCCGGCGTCAGCGCCACGCCCAGTGCCTTCGCGGAGGCCTCCAGCGTCGTCTTCAGCGAGGAATGCTCGACCCCGATCGGCACCACGTCGGTGCTCGGCGCCAGCAGCACCGGCATGTCCATGTTGATGTTGGCGACCAGCGAGGTCGCTGGCACGGTCGGTCGGGTCGCGAACCATTCCGCGCCGAGCAGGCCCTTTTCCTCCGCGGTCAGGGCCACGAACAGCAGCGAGCGCTTCGGCGCGGTCTTCTCCGCCTTCAGCATCTGCGCAGCCTCGAGCATGATCGCGACGCCGAGTGCGTTGTCGAGCGCGCCGTTGTAGATCCGGTCCTCGACGCCGTTTTCGTCCTTCACCGGCGCGCCGATACCGATGTGGTCGAGATGCGCGCTGTAGACGATGTGCTCGGCAGCGAGCGCCGGATCGCTGCCGGGGAGTTTCGCGACCACGTTGCGCGATTCGAGCGGTTCGATCCGGGTGCGTCCGGTCAGGCGCAGCGTGCCCGGCAGCGCGAACCCCTCGAGCGTGCCGGCGCGGCTCGCATCGAACAGTTCGGCCGCGGTGCGCGGGCCGTCGGCAAAGATGAGATCCGCGGCCGCGGCGCTCACCGTGGCGATCGCGCGCAGCTCCGGGAAGCTGCCGATCGCCTTGCCCTCGGCGTCGCGCAGGCGCATCGCCGGGCGCTGCCAGTTGTCCGCGCTGCGCGCCCACGGTGCGTCGGCCTCGTCCTCCGGCGTGTTCACGAACACCACGCCGACCGCGCCGCGTTCGGCCAGCGCGCGCAGTTTCTCGCGACTGGAGCTGTAGAACGCGCGACGGTCGTGGTCGAAGCGCGCCGGCGCGCCGCCGAACACCACCGCGATCTTCCCGCGCAGCGCCAGCCCGGCGAAATCGTCGTGGTCCAGCTCCGGCGCGTGCACGCCCTGGCCGACGAACACCGCCGGCGCCCGCAGCGCATGCTGCGGCGCATTGAAATTGGGCATCGGCAGGAACTGGTCGCGGAAGCGCAGCGCGATGCTGCGGCCGTTGCGCTCGACCGCGAGCGCGGCGCCCTCGGACTCGCGCACCGCCTTCAGCAGCGGCACGCGCTGGAACCAGCCGCCGTCGTCGCCGGCCGGCTGCAGGCCGATCGCGGCGTAGCGCTTGGCGACATAGTCCGCGGCGAGGTCATAACCGCGGGTGCCGGCTTCGCGACCCTCGAAACGGTCGTCGGCGAGCGTGCGCACGTCTCCGGCGATGCGGCGCTCCTCGGGTGTGGTCGGCTGTGGCGCGCCCGGTTCCGCGGTCGCCCCCGAGATCGTCGGCGCGGCGGGTGCGGGTTCCGGCTCGCGCTGGCAGGCGGCGAGGACGACGATCAGTGCCAGAAGCGCGGCGGGGCGTGCAAGCGGTCGGGGCATCGGCGGAGGCGGGCGCGGAAGGATGGCGGACGCTAACACCCGCGCCCGGCGCGGACAACGGACCCGACGCGCCCGGCGTGGCGTACCATCGTCGCATCGATCTGGCAGGCTGTTGATCAACAGCCTGCCAGCGCGGCCAGGGATGGCCGCGATGACGAAGCAAGCGCGTAAGCGATTGATTCGTCGAGAGCGAGTTCGGGCATGTACCGAACTCGCGACTTGAAAAACGCACTGGAGTGCGTTTTTCAACAACCTGCCAGAGGCCGCCATGTCCGCGATCCGCACCGGCACGTCCGCCATCCGCACGCCGCCCGTGCGGGCCGAACGCTGGGTGCTGGTCGGGCTCGCGGTGCTCGCCCTCGCGGTGTCCGGGATCGATCCGAAGGACCGCCTGACCTGGCTGCTGGAAGTGATCTGGGTGATCGCCGCGCTACCAATCCTCGCCCTGACCTGGTCTCGGTTCCCGCTGACCCGGCTGCTGTCCTGGCTGCTGCTGGCGCATGCGCTGGTGCTGATCCACGGCGGCGCCTACACCTATGCGCAGACGCCATTGGGCTTCTGGCTGCGCGATACCTTCGCGGCGCTGGGCTTCGAGGTCGTGCGCAACCCCTGGGACAGGCTCGGCCATCTGATGCAGGGTTTCGTACCGGCGATCCTCGCCCGCGAACTGCTGTTGCGTCTGACCCCGCTGCGCCGCGGCGGTTGGCTGATCTATCTGGTGCTGGCCGCCTGCCTGAGCTTCAGTGCCCTGTTCGAAATGATCGAATGGTGGGCGGCGCTGATCTACGGCGCCGATGCCGACGCCTTCCTCGCCACCCAAGGCGACCAATGGGACACCCAATGGGACATGTTCCTGTGCCTGTGCGGGGCGGCGGCCTCGCTGCTGCTGTGGTCGCGGCTGCACGACCGCCAGCTCGGGGACGCGACCGGGGCCTGAACGCCGCGCCTGAAAGCACGAAGGCCGCCTTGCGGCGGCCTTCGTGGAGCCGGTGCGGCGTCGCCGCCGCGGTGCCGGATCAGAACGGACGTGATCAGAAGCGGTATTCGAACGCGGCCGTGGTGGTCGTGAACGTGAAGTCGGTGTCGAACAGATCCGACTTGAAGCGATCGACATTCAGGCTGACGCCCATGTTCTCGTTGAAGTCGTAACCCAGGCCGACGCCGTAGTAGGCCTTGTTGTCGCCGTCGTCGAACTGGCCGAAGCCGTCGATGTCCACGGTCAGGTCGACCCGGCTGATGCCGGCGCGGCCGCTGACGAAGAAACCCTTGTGGGTCTCGCTGCCGAAGTTCTTCTTGCCGATCACGCCGACGCCGAAGGCATGGGCTTCGACCGAGGCGAAGTCGTCGGACTGGCGGCCGAGGTCGGTGTAGAAACCTTCGACGCCGAAGTTGCTGGTGAAGTAGTAGCCGCCGCGCAGGCTGTAGCCGAACTCGTCGTCGTCGGCGCCGCCCACTT
>JBIJAD010000103.1:0-11201 GCA_044345955.1 Lysobacteraceae bacterium | reverse complement strand
GATCGGTCATGGCGAATGGGAAGGCCTGCTCGCCGGCGAAATCCGCGAACGCGATCCCGAACGCCTGCGCGCCTGGCGCGAAGCGCCCGATACGGTGCTGATGCCGGGCCAGGGCGGCGAATCGCTGCAGGACGTGCTCGACCGCGCCTGGCCGGCGCTGCAGCGCGCGATGTCCGGCCTCGGCGACGACGACACCCTGCTGCTGGTCGCGCATGATGCGGTCAATCGCGTGCTGCTGTGCCGGATCCTCGGCATCCCGCTGAGTCGGCTGTGGAGCTTCCGCCAGGCCCCGGCCACGCTCAATCTGCTCGAAGGCCCCGACCCGGACCGGATCGAAGTGGTGCGTCTCAACGACTGCGCGCACCACACCGCGCTGTTCGGCGAGGCGGTGCATCGCGCGTTGTGAGGCTGCGCATCCGGCAACGCCGGATCGGGTCCGTGATCGGCATAGGGTGCGCCTCGGCGCACCGACGATGTGCCGATGGGCCGTTTCGCGAATGAAGGCCGGCGTGTCGATCAACGCGTCGCATGGATGAAACCCGGTGCGCCGAGGCGCACCCTATGGGACGGGATACCCGCGCGCCGCTTCGCGCAATGCGTACCAGGCATCGTGCGGCAATGGTTCGGCGCAGGCATGCATGGCGTCGTGCAGGCGTTCGATCTTCGTGCTGCCGACGACCACGCGGGTGTCGGGCACGCTCGCGACCCAGCGCAGCAGCAGGGATGCGGGATCGAGCGCGAATTCCGCGGCCATCGCCTGCAGCCGCGCGTGCAGCGCGCCGTGCGGATCGAGCAGGGCGCCGCCGCCGAGCGGCGACCACGCCTGGACTTCCGCACCGCGCGCGCGGGTCGCGGCGACGGTGCCGTCTTCCAGCGCCGTGGCCTGCGCCAGCGAGAGTTCGATCTGGTTCGCGGCGATCGTCAGCCGTCCGTCGAACAGCGCCAGCGCATGGGCGTCGACATTGGACACGCCGAAATCGCCGATGCGGGCGGCGCGCTGTTCCTCGCGCACCCAGTCGGCGATCTGCGCAGGCGCGAGCAGCGGGTCGAAGCGGTGCAGCATCAGCGTGTCGATGCGCTCGCAGCCGAGCGTGCGCAGGCTGTCGTCGAGCGCGCGGCGCAGATGCGCCACCGACAGATCGTAGTGATGCACCCCGCGCGGATTGCCCGGACTGATCGGCATGACGATGCCCACTTTCGCGATCAACTTCAGCCGCGGGCGCAGCGTGGGCCGCAGCGCGAAGGCGGCGCCCACGAGCGCGTTGGTGGTGTGGCCGCCGTAGATGTCGGCCAGATCGAGCGTGTCGATGCCCAGGTCGAGCGCGGCGTCGAGGAGATCGGCCACCGCCGCCGGCGACAGTCGGGCACCCCAGTCGCCGAAGCGCATCGAACCCAG
This sequence comes from Lysobacteraceae bacterium, assembly GCA_044345955.1. Taxonomy (GTDB): domain Bacteria; phylum Pseudomonadota; class Gammaproteobacteria; order Xanthomonadales; family Xanthomonadaceae; genus Lysobacter_I. The sequence continues at coordinate 9,805 of JBIJAD010000103.1, read as the reverse complement.
GATCGGAAGAGAGGCGGGCATGCGGCGTCTCGCGCTGGCGGCGCGGCGCGCGCCGGGATGGGGACAGGCGCGTGATAATAGACGCATGAACGCGCGTACCCTCGACGACTGGCTGGCCTGGATCGAACGCCAGCACCCGAAAACGATTGCAATGGGGCTGGAGCGCGCCCGCGCGGTGGCCGCGGCCATGTCGCTGCCGCGGCCGGCGCCGCGGGTGATCACCGTCGGCGGCACCAACGGCAAGGGCTCCACCGTCGCCTTCATCGAGGCGATCGCCCGCGCCGCCGGCTGGAAGGTCGGCGTCTACACCTCGCCGCATCTGCTGCGCTACAACGAGCGGGTGCGGCTCGACGGCACCGAAGCCGACGACGCGGCGCTGGTCGCCGCCTTCGAAGCGGTGGAAGCCGCGCGCGCGGGGCTCGGCGACGAGGCCCCGACCCTGACCTATTTCGAATACGGCACCCTGGCCGCGCTGTGGCTGTTCACGCGCAGCGCGCTCGATCTCGCGGTGCTGGAAGTCGGCCTTGGCGGGCGTCTGGATACCGTGAACCTGGTCGATGCCGATGTCGCCGTCATCACCACCGTCGATCTCGATCATCAGGACTGGCTGGGCGACACGATCGAGGCGATCGGCGCCGAAAAGGCCGGGATCGCGCGGCCGTGGAAACCGCTGGTGCTCGGCGACGACGATCCGCCGGCGAGCGCGCTGCGCCACGCCTACGCGATCGGCGCCTCGGCGCTGCGGATCGGCTGCGATTTCTTCTTCGAGCGCGCGGACCAGACGCATTGGCGCTGGCGCGAGATCGGCTGCGAGCTGGAATTGCCGATGCCGACGCTGAGCGCACCGGTGCAGTTGCGCAACGCGGCGGTGGCCATCGCCGCGCTGCGCGCGCTGCCGGGCGAACTGCACCATGCGGCCTTCGCCGAAGGCGTGCGCAGCGCGCGGATCGGCGCGCGGCTGCAGCGTTTCGAACGCGACGGCGTCGAGGTCGTGGTCGATGTCGGCCACAACCCGCAGGCTTCGCGCGCGCTGGCGGCCTGGCTCGACGCCGTCCCGGCCGCGGGACCGGTGCATGCGGTGTTCGCGGCGCTGGCCGACAAGGATCACGCCGGGATCGTCGCGCCGCTGGCCAGGCGGATCGAGCGCTGGTGGCTGGCCGGGCTGGACGATGCCGGCCCCCGCGGGCTCGCGGCCGCGGCCCTGGCCGAACGCCTCGCCGGCACCGCGGCGGCCGCGGGCGAACGCGAAGAGACGGTCGCCGAGGCGCTGGCAGCCGCGCTGCGGGTCACGCCGGCGGGTGGGCGGATCCTCGTATTCGGCTCGTTCCACACCGCCGCGCAGGCCCTGCGCGCGCTGGCGCCGGCCGGCTGAACGGGGCGGGCGCCACGCCGCGGCCGGGTCGGCGGCGGAGCCGCGGCGTATAATCCGCGCGCTCCCTTCTTCCTCCGGATGCCGATGGACACTGGACTCAAACAGCGCCTCATCGGCGCGGCCGTGCTGGTCGCGCTCGCGGTCATCTTCCTGCCGATGCTGGTGAAGGGTCCGGCCCCGGACAGCGGCGTGTCCGATGTGCCGCTGAAGATGCCCGACAGCCCCGAGGGCGAGCTGGAAACCCGCGAATTGCCGCTGGTGATGCCCGGCGAGGTGCCGCAGGGTGGCGCGGTGGGCATGAACGCGAAGCCGATCGATCGCCCGCCGCAGCCCGCGGTCGCCACCGACCCGGCCGCAACCGGCGCCGATGCCACCGCGGCCACCCCGACCGATCCCGACGGCCCGGCCGCCTCGCCGCCCGCCGCCGAACCGCTGCCGCCGACCACCGCCGCCGGCGACTACGCAGTGCACTTCGGCGCCTATGCCAGCCAGAAGGGCGCCGACACCGTGGCGACGCTGGCGAAGAACGCCGGCCTGCCGGCCTACACCGAGGCCACCACCATCAACGACAAGCCGGCGTTCCGGGTCCGCATCGGCCCCTATGCCACCCGCGCCGAGGCCGAGATCGTGCGGGTGAAGGCGCTGGAAGTGCGCAACGACGTCCCGGTGCGGGTGGTCGCGCTGGATGCCGAACCGGCGCCGAAGCCCGCCACCGAGGCCTCGAAGCCTGCCGCTCCTGTCGCCGAGAACAAGCCGGTCGCCGTGGCCAAACCCGCCGAGACCAGGCCAGCGGAGCCGAAACCCGCGCCGTCGAAGCCCGTCGAGAGCAAACCCGCCGCGACGGCCGCCGCCAAGCCGCCGGTGCCGAAGCCGGCGACCCCGCCCGCCGCGGCCAAGGTCGGCTTCGCCGTGCAGGTCGGCGCCTTCGGCGATGCCGCCGAGGCCGGTGCGCTGCGCGAACGCCTGCGCGCTGCCGGCTTCACCGCGTTCACCGAAACCGTCGACACCGACAAGGGCCGCCTCACCCGCGTCCGCGTCGGCCCGGTCATCGATCGCGCCGCCGCAGATCAACTCAAGGCGCAGATCCAGTCGAAGACCGGCATCGACGGCATCGTCCGGCCCCATCCCTGATCGAACCCGTCCCGACCCACGTCGTCCCGCGTCCCGGAGTCATCCATCATGTGCGGCATTCTCGGCATCGTCGGCACCTCGGACGTCGCAGCGCAACTCTACGACGGCCTGACCGTGCTCCAGCACCGCGGACAGGACGCCGCCGGCATCGCCACCGCCAACGGCACCGCCTTGCGCGTGGTCAAGGGCAACGGCCTGGTCCGCGACGCCTTCAAGCCGAAGGACATGGCGCTGCTGCAGGGCCGGGTCGGCATCGGTCATTGCCGCTATCCGACCGCAGGCAGCGAAGGCAGCGACGAAGCCCAGCCGTTCTACGTCAATTCGCCGTTCGGCATCGCGCTGGCGCACAACGGCAACCTGATCAACACCGACACCCTGCGCCGAGAGGTGTTCGAGCAGGATCGCCGCAACGTCAACACCGAATCCGATTCGGAAGTGCTGCTGAACGTGTTCGCCCACGAACTCGACAAGCAGCGCGTGCTGACCCCGGACGCCGCCTTCCGCGCGGTCGAGGGCGTGATCCGCCGCGCCAAGGGCGGTTACGCCGTGGTCACGGTGGTGCTCGGGCTCGGTCTGGTCGCGTTCCGCGATCCGCACGGCATCCGCCCGCTGGTGCTCGGCCGGCGCCAGTCCGAGGCCGGCATCGAATACGCGATCGCCTCCGAGTCGGTCGCGCTCGACATCCTCGGTTTCGAGCGCGTTCGCGACATCGCCCCCGGCGAGGCGGTGGTGGTCACCCCGCGCGGCGAACTGCACTCGCGCCAGTGCGCCGACGGCGAACTGCGCCCCTGCATCTTCGAATTCGTGTACTTCGCCCGCCCCGACTCGATGATGGACGAGATCTCGGTGCACAAGGCGCGGATGCGCATGGGCGTGACTCTCGGCGAGAAGATCCTGCGCCTGCGTCCGGACCACGATATCGACGTGGTCATTCCGATTCCCGACACTTCGCGCGATGCCGCGCTGGAGATCGCCAACGTGCTCGGCGTGAAGTACCGCGAGGGCTTCATCAAGAACCGCTACGTCGGCCGCACCTTCATCATGCCGGGGCAGGGCGAACGCGCGAAATCCGTGCGCCGCAAGCTCAACGCCATTCCGCTGGAATTCCGCAACCGCGTGGTCCTGCTCGTCGACGACTCGATCGTCCGCGGCACCACCTCGCAGCAGATCGTGCAGATGGCGCGCGACGCCGGCGCCAAGAAGGTGTATCTGGCCTCCGCCGCACCGCCGGTGCGCCACCCCAACGTCTACGGCATCGACATGCCGTCGCCGGAGGAACTGGTCGCGCACGGCCGCACCGAGGAAGAAGTGCAGGCCCTGCTGGGCTGCGACTGGCTGATCTACCAGGAGCTCGCCGACCTCGAAGCCGCGGTTGCCGGGCCGAAATTCCCGGGCCGCAGATTCGACAGCTCCTGTTTCAACGGCGAATACGTCACCGGCATCGAACCGGGCTATTTCGAGCGCCTGAAACAACTGCGCTCGGACGAGGCGAAGAAGAAGCGGCGGTTGGCGGGCTGAAAGATGCGCGCCCGAGCGCTCGCCTTGCTGTTCGCCTCTGTGGCGGTGTGGCCTGCCGCAGCGGTGCCGCGCGCCTGTATCCTGCCCGATCTCGGATTGCCGCTGGCGGGGGAGGGCGCGGTCGATTGCGGCGTGGCGCGCTCGGGCCATGCTTGGGAACGTCGCGTTGTCGCCCGCTGCGCGCAGCGCGCCATCGCGCGAGGCAGAGCGGTGCGGTTCGGGGTCGGCATCATGGGCATTGATGCCTTTTCGTGCGACGTTGCCGTGCGCGACGCGCAAGGCCGTTTCTACAGCCTGCACTTCGAATGGGATGCCGGCGACCGGCCGGTGGCGTTCGTCGGACGCTGCCCGGTCATCGATCCCGAGTGGAAAGATCCTTCGGGCGCCGATCATTTCGGACCACGCGAATGCGTTGCCGACGACGAGGCCTTCGAGCGCGCCGACATCCGTCGTCCGTGAGTCTGTTCGCCGCCGCCCGCGCCTGCCTGCGCGCCGCCTCGCCCGAGGAGAAGGTCGCGCTGACCTTCGCGACGGCCGAAGCCTTCGCCCGTGGCGAACTCGCGATCGAAGAGGACGCCCCGCCGCCGGAGCCGATCCGCATGCCCGGTCGTCCCGAACGACCGAAACTCGTGCATCCGCGCGAACTGCCCCGGCGCGGGTTCGGCAATGCCGAAGGCCGCGCGGCGTTCATCCATTCGATCGCGCACATCGAATTCAACGCCATCGATCTGGCCTGGGATGCGGTGTATCGCTTCCGCGGCCTGCCGCGCGACTACTACGCCGACTGGGCGCAGGTCGCGCACGACGAGGCGCGGCATTTCGTCATGCTGCGCGAGCGGCTCAACGACTTCGGCCGCGACTACGGCGACTACGACGCCCACAACGGTCTCTGGGAAATGACCGAGAAGACCGCGCACAGCGGGCTCGAACGCATGGCCCTGGTGCCGCGGGTGCTGGAGGCGCGCGGGCTCGACGTCACGCCGGGCATGATCGTCAAACTGCGCCAGCTCGGCGACGACGCCACCGCGGACATTCTCGAGGTGATCCTGCGCGAGGAGGTCGGTCACGTCGCCGCCGGTTCGCGCTGGTTCCGCTGGCATTGCGAACGCGAAGGCGTCGAGCCCGAATCCACCTTCCGTCGACTGCTGGCCGAATACGGCCGCGGTGTCCTCTACGGCCCGTTCAATCTGGAGGCGCGCAGCGCCGCGGGCTTCAGCGACGAAGAACTGGACGCGCTGCAGCGTGCGGTGGCGGAGCTGTCCTGAAGGCCGCTGAGCCTTTCAGCCGCCCGCGACCCAGAAAATTTCTTTCGGCGCGCCGTGCTCGCGGCCCCAATCCATCCAGGCATTGTCCGGCGAACCGATGCTGAATTCACGCACCTTCCACGCATCCCCGCGTTTTTGCAGAAGCGCGTAGGCGGCATCGTCCTCCAGCAAGCCGGAACGGCGTTCGTCCGCGTAGTGGGTGCGCATCCAGTCGATCTGCGCGCCGGCCGGGGTGCGCGGGTACACGGTCGCGAAGGCCCAGCCGCCACGCTCGCGCACTGTGACGTACTCCAGACGCAGCGGTTGATCCAGATCGTCTTCCAGCGTGCGGCGCAGGCTGTCCAGGATCGATGCCCGCCGGGGGTCGGCCTCGGATACATCGATCGGACCCGCGTGGATTTCGACGGTACGGCCGCCGATCGGCATCGGCTCGCCTTCCGGCGTGCAGGCGGCGGCGCAGAGGAAAAGTGCGGCGATCGCGATGCGGATGGCGACGGTCATGGTCCGGCTCCGGCGTGCGGAAGAGGCGGTGTTCCGCGCCGAGCCTACAACGGGATCAGATCGGCAGCGCCGCGAGCGTCGCGCCCTGCGCACCCACCCGCAGCACCGAGCCCTGCGTATACCAGTCGCCGAGCACGATCCGGCGACAGGCGCGGCCGCCGACATCGAGGCCGTGGATTGCCGGACGATGGGTGTGGCCGTGGATCAACGTGTCCACGCCATAGCGCAGCAGGGTTTCGTGCACGGCGTCCGGCGACACGTCGGTGATGGTCTCGAACTGCGTGCGGTCGTCGCTCTTCATCGTCTGCTGGCGTTCGCGGCTGGTGGCGCGCGCCTGCGCGGCGAAGGTCAGTCGGGCGGCGAGCGGCTGCGCCAGGAAGCGCGCGCGCCAGGCCGGGTCGCGGGTCTGGGCGCGGAACGCCTGATAGGCATGGTCCTCGGTGCACAGGCTGTCGCCGTGCATCAGCAGCACCGGCGCGCCGTAGAGCGGGACGACCGCATGCTCGGGCAGCAGATGGACGCCGGCGCGCTGCGCGAACGCGCGCCCGATCAGGAAATCGCGATTGCCGTGCTGGAAGAACACCGGCACACCGGCCTCGCGCAGGGCGCGCAGCTTCGCGGCCACGAACGCGCCGGTCTCCGACGGGTCGTCGTCGCCGACCCAGGCCTCGAACAGGTCGCCGAGGATGTACAGCGCTTCGGCGCTGCGCGCCTCGCCGTCGATGAAGTCGCCGAACAGCCGGGTGACCTCCGGGTGTTCGGGGTCGAGGTGCAGGTCGGAAATGAACAGGGTGGTCATGGCGGGAATTGTAGGCGGCGGCCGGGGTCCGTGGCGGGGCCGGCATGGCGCATCAGGTTAAAATCCCGGTTTTCCGCGTCCGCTGCCCGCCCATGACCATCCGCACCCGTTTCGCCCCCAGCCCGACCGGCTATCTGCACATCGGCGGCGCCCGCACCGCGCTGTACTGCTGGCTGGCCTCGCGCCATGCCGGTGGCCAGTTCGTGCTGCGGATCGAGGACACCGACCGCGAGCGCAGCACCCAGGCCGCGATCGACGCGATCCTCGACGCGATGGACTGGCTGGGCCTGAACTACGACGAGGGCCCGATCTACCAGACCCAGCGCCTGGACCGCTACCGCGAAGTGGCCGAACAGATGGTCGCCGCCGGCACCGCGTACTACGCCTACGAAACGAAGGAGGAACTGCAGGCCGTGCGCGACGCCGCGCTCGCCGCCAAGGAGAAGCCGCGCTACAACGGTGCCTATCGCGACGCCGATGCCGGCTTCCGCGACGACCCGAACCGGGTGATCCGCTTCAGGAACCCGATCGACGGCAAGGTCGCGTGGGACGACAAGGTCAAGGGCCGGATCGAATTCGACAACGCCGAGCTGGACGATCTGGTGATCTTCCGCGCCGACGGCTATCCGACCTACAACTTCGCGGTGGTCGTGGACGATATCGACATGCGCATCACCGATGTGGTCCGCGGCGACGACCACGTCAACAACACGCCGCGGCAGATCAACATCTACGAGGCGCTGATCCGGATGGGCCTAGGCACGTCGGTGCCGAATTTCGCCCACCTGCCGATGATCCTCGACGAGCAAGGCGCCAAGCTGTCCAAGCGCACCGGCGCCGCCGACGTGATGGGCTATCGCGACGCCGGCTATCTGCCGCATGCGCTGCTGAACTATCTGGTGCGGCTGGGCTGGTCGCACGGCGACCAGGAGATCTTCAGCATCGACGAGATGATCCGCCTGTTCGAGTTGCACGACGTGAACCCGGCCGCCTCGCGTCTGGACATGGCCAAGCTCGGCTGGCTCAACCAGCAGTACCTCAAGAGCGACGCCCCGGCCGCGGTGGCGACGCATCTGGAATGGCATCTGCGCACCGCCGGATACGACCTCGCGCAGGGGCCGGCAGCGGTCGACGTGGTGATCGCGCTGCGCGAGCGGGTGCAGACGCTGAAGGACATGGCCGAACGCGCGGCCATCTGGTACCGGCCGCTGACCGTCTACGACGATGCCGCGGTCGCCAAGCACCTCAAGCCCGAGGCCGCGGCGCCGCTGACCGATGCCCGCGACCGGCTCGCGGCGCTGCCCGCCTGGACCGTCGACGGCGTCAACGCGGCGCTGCACGCCACCGCCGAGGCCTTGGGCATCGGCATGGGCAAGGTCGCGCAGCCGATGCGGGTCGCGATCACCGGCACTCAGGTCAGCCCTGACATCTCGCATACCGTGTACCTGGCCGGCCGCGATCAGGCCCTGGCGCGGATCGACGCGGCGCTGGTGCGGATCGCGGGCTGAACGCAGCGTCCGCCGCGCCGGCTTGAGTCGGCGCGGGGACGGCGCCATCATCCGGTCATGCCGCATACCTGCACCGATCCCCACCACCACGTCCACGACGCCGCGAGCTTCGTGGCCGCGGTCGAGCGCGCCTGCCGTGAGCGCGGGCTGCGCCTGACCCCGATCCGGGCGCGGGTGCTGGGGCTGATCGCCGAACACGGCAAGCCGATCAAGGCCTACGATCTGCTGGATCGTATCCGTGCAGACAAGAGCCGGTCAGACAAGAGCCGGGCCGAGCGTGCCGACGACGAGGACGCCGGCGGCGCGGCTGCACCGCCCACGGTCTATCGCGCGCTGGATTTCCTGCTCGCCAATGGCTTCATCCACAAACTCGAATCGGTCAACGCCTTCGTCGCCTGCCATCACCCCAACAGCGCGCAGCATTCGGTCCCGTTCCTGATCTGCGACCGCTGTCATGGCGCGGTGGAACTCGAAGACCGGCGGATCGTGGGCATGCTCGACGAACAGGCGCGGGCGCTGGGGTTCGTGCCGCAGGCGCAGACCCTCGAAGTGCACGGATTGTGCGCGCGCTGCGCTTCGGGCTGAGCGGGTGCAGGCGGTGACATCGAGCGTGTCACCGATCCGGTCGTAGCCATCCGCAGTTTCGATCGATCGGAAGGCATCATCACTTCCCGCGATCGCACCGGTTTCCGCCGAAGGTGCGGGTCGTGTCCGGCCCGAAGTCGTCGTTCGGTGTCAGGAATGCCGATACGATCTTGCGATGATCCCATCGTCTCGATGCCATCGCGTAGCATCAAGGAGCAGGTCGCCAGGGTCGAAGCCGCGTCCTTTCCCGCCTGCACGCGAGACGCTTCGAACCGCATGCACAAGGACATGGCCATGTCGCATCATGCACCATCCGGCAGCAATCGCTCCATCTCCGATCTCTACAAGTACCAGTGTCCGCAACGCATTCTGATGGTCACGGATGGTGCCTTGAATTTCAGCGCTGCCGCGTTCGGCCTGTCCGAATTCGTCGAGATCGTCCGCGCCGCTGGACACTGTGTGCACAGGGCGCATCGTGGGCTCGGAGATAAAGATCCCCAATCTGCCGGAGTGACGATTGAAGGCGATTTTGTTTTCACGACCGAGAATCCGCCGGTGACAACCGAACACTACGATCAACTGTGGCTGTTCGGTATCGAAGGAGGCGATGAAAAGTATGACTCGTATCTGTCCGAGGACGAGCAGAAGGTCATCGCGCAGTTCATGCAATGCGGCGGCGGGGTGTTCGCCACCGGCGATCATGCCAAGCTCGGTCAGACCATGGGCGGGGCCATCCCGCGCGTGCGCAAGATGCGCGACTGGTCGTCGGTCCCGATGTCGGGAACGACCCGTCTGGACACGGTGGTGGACGCCGGCGGCGACGGTATCGACCAGTTCGAGGATCAGTCCGACGCGATCGCGCAGCGGATTTTTCCCGTGTTTTTCTCCAACGGCGGTCCGTGCGATCTGGCTTCTACCTGGTCGGTGCATCCGGTGCTGCAGCATCCGTCGGGCGCTGTGGATTGTCTGCCGGATCATCCGCACGAGAGCGAATGCCTGGCGCCGACGCCGGTGGCGGGCATGCATGCCGGCATCGAGGAGTGGCCGGCACCAAAAGCGGGCGGGCCCCGGATCGCGCCAGTGCTGGTGGCCAAGTCGATCTCGGCCGGACGTTTCCGTGTCGGAA
>JBIJAD010000208.1:0-6979 GCA_044345955.1 Lysobacteraceae bacterium | reverse complement strand
AAGCCGCCAGTGATGCCGCGTTGCTTCGGTGCGATTTCCGCCTACGACGGTCATCCGGCTGGTGTCGGACGGATCGTGTGCGATGCCACTTGGCATCATTTCATCAACCTCAATCTCAATGGCGGTGAGGCTCCCAGCGACGCCAAGGGTGCGGAGCGCATCGGCCTGTATGTCCGAGGCTGTGACGGGTCCAAGGCTCCGACGGCCGAATTTCTCAAAATCCAGACTTACTTCCACAACACGATCCGCTGGCTGGCGCCGCCGGGTCTTCGTGAGCCGTTGATGCTCGCGGCGGTGGCGCGTTTCGATATCGCTGCGCTGGAGTTGCGTCTGCCGCGTCAAGATCCGGACTGGAGCCAGTTGCTCGAGATCGGCCGTGAGCTTCAGGATGTCATCGACCGGCGCTTCGGCCCGGGTGCGTTGACGACGGTGGTCGACGACATGCTCAATGCGCTCGGTGAGGGCTCCGGTCTGGCCGAACTGCTGCACAGCCGGGCCGCGCTCAAGGCCCGCGAGTGCAGCGGGGGCGTCGAATCGCTGCTGCCGTTGGCCGATATGCGGCGCGCGGTGTTGGCCAGTCTGGTCAACGTGCTCGCCCGTTTCCTGCCCGCAGATGAGTGCGAGCTTGAATGCCTGATGGAGGCGCGCGATGCACTGGCCCTGGAGGTGACCGAGAAGGCGCTGGTCGCTGCCGAAAAGGCGATCGCGGCCTATCTCGAACGCGCCTCAGCCAGACCTACGGTCGTTTCGAACTGCTCGGCAATCAGCCCCTCAAAGCGAGCCTGCCGGCCGCGCGCAAGCGTCTGGACGCTGCGGCGGTTGTGGCCACTGCCGCGAAAAAACCGGTGCGTACCGCTGCGAAAAAAACCGCGCCCGCGGGCCGCGGGAAGTGATGGCGACACTGCCCCGGTGCAGCCGAATGCCGCACCGGGGCGCTGCGAAAAAGTGCACGCGCCGCGAGGTGCCAGGGAGAGAGGAGGCAGTCTCGCGGCGCGTGCGGGGGCGCCGTGCGGACCGTCATCGGACGGTCGGGATGTGACAATCCGTGGAACGGGCGATCAGAAGAACAGGCGGACACCGGCCGAGAAGCTGCGGCCCGGCAGTTGCACCTTGTCCCTCAGGAACGAGGTATGGACGCGGGCGTCGGCATCGCCCAGGTTGTGGCCGTCGAGGAACAGTTCGCCGCCGTAGCGCTCGCTGTCCCAGTGCCAGGCGACGCTCGCATCGATGAAGGTGTAGCCGTCGGTTTCGAGCTCGTTGTCGGCGACGTCGTTCTGGCGGAACACGCGGGTGGCGCCGAGGCCGGCGCGCCAGCGGTCGTTGTCCCAGTTCAGCTCCAGACCGAAGCGGCTCGGCGCGATTCGCGGCAGGTTGCCGCCGTCGTCCAGTTCGCCGCGGACATGATCGCCGAAGGCGCGCAGATCCAGCCGACCACGATCGCCGTCGACGAGCTTGGCGACGATCTCGCCTTCGATGCCGCGGAAGGTGGCGTCGTCCTGGGTCCAGGCCCGGATCGGCAGCGGGCCTTCCGCGCCCTTGGTGCGCGCGAACGCATCGAGCTCTTCCTCTTCCTCGAAGAATTCCCCGGTGTCGAAAAGATAGATGAAGCCGTCGAAACGGGTGTGGTAGATCGAGACGTTCGCATCGAAACGTGCGCCGTGATAGTGCAGGCCGAGCTCGATCTGGTTGGCGCGCTCCTCGCGCATGGTCGGGTCGCCGATCTCGTAGGAACCGGTCGCCGCGTGCGGGCCGTCGGCGAACAATTCCTCTTCCGCCGGTGCGCGTTCGGCGCGATCCAGGTTGAGGCTCAGCCGCCAGGCATCGTTGAAGCGCCACAGCGCACCGGCGGCGAGGCTGAGCGGGGTGAAGCTGCGCCGCGGCTGGCCGACGGCGTCGGTGCGCACGCGGTCGGCGCGGATGCCTGCGTCGAGCTGGAACGCGTCCCACTCGCCGTGTCCCATCCAGAACAGGCCGTTGGCGCGAGTGCGGGTGCGCGGCACGAAGGCTTCCTCGCCGACCGCCTCGAAGGTGCGCTCGCCGGTCTGGAACCCGATCGCGCCGGTCCAGGCACCGAACGCGCGATGGGTCAGTTCCACACGGCCTTCGTTGGCGTCGCTGACGAACCGGGTGCCGATCTCGTCGCCTTCGAATTCGATGTGCTCGTAATCGGTGTTGGCGAAGCCCACGCGCAGACCGTCGAAGATCCAGAAGTCGCGGTTCAGGCCGCCCTTGGCCTCGAAGCGGTTCTGCAGCATGTCCAGCGCGACCGGCGGCTCGCCTTCGTCGGCGTCGCCTGGTTCGCCCGGGTTGCCGTAACGGTTGTCGAAACGCGAGAACGACACGCCGAAGAAACCGTCGTCGCCGACCCACGAGGCGCCGAGTGCGCCGGTGCGGGTCCTGACGAAGCTGTTTTCCTGCTCGCCGTCGGGGGTGTCGTAATCCTCGAGGTCGCGGTACACTCCGTCGGCGTGCAGTGCCAGCATGCCGTTGGCGCCCATCGCGTCGAAGCGCGCCATCCCGGTGCGGCCGCGGCTGACGCTGTCGTAGCGCAGTTCGGCCCGACCGCTCAGGGTTTCGTTCAACGGCCGCTCGTGGATGCGGCCATCGACCACATTGACCACGCCGCCGATCGCGCCGCTGCCGTACAGCAGGGTGGCCGGACCCTTGATGACTTCGATCTGGTCGGCCAGGAACGGCTCGATGGTGGTGGCATGGTCCTGGCTGATCGTGGACACGTCCTGGTTGGACAGGCCACCGGACAACACGCCGATGCGCGGGCCATCGAGGCCGCGGATGATCGGACGGCCGACGCCGGCGCCGAAATTCGAGGTCTGCACGCCCGGCAGCCCATCGAGGGTTTCGCCCAGCGTGGCCGATTTGGCGCGGTCCAGGCGCTCGCCGGTGAGGACTTCCACCGGCTGGCTCAGTTCCTCGGCGGTCTGACGCAGCGGGCTGGCGGTCACCACCACGCGGTCGAGGTCGCGGGCCTCGTCGTGGCGGGTGTCCTGGTTATGGCTCTGGTCTTGGCTCTGGCCCCGGCCATCCTGGGCCTGCGCGGCGAAGGGCAGCGCGAGCGCCAGGGCGACCGCGGTGAACAGTGGCCTGCGGCGGGCCGATCGGGAGAGGGCAATGGGCATGCGATCCGGTACACTGATGGGAATACGGAAATGTTATAATGTTTCACAATGGAACTCACCCCCCGAAAGTCACGGCCGCACCGCCGCTTACCGTCCTGCCCATGTCTTCTTCGCCCATGACCCTCCAGAAAGCCGATCGCGTCGGTTTCGCCGCCTCCTTCCTGTGCGCGATCCACTGCGCCTTGTGGCCGTGGCTGTTGGCGCTGGCCCCGGCCTTCGGTCTGGAACTCGGCGGTTGGGTGGATCTGGACCAGGCCTTCGTGGTCTTCGCCACCGTGCTCGGCGTGTCCACGCTGACCCTGGGCTGGCGCCGGCATCGCGCCTTCAACGCCTGGGCGCTGCTGTTCCCGGGGCTGGTGCTGGTCTGGCTGGGCGCCTTCAGCCCGCTGCACGATCACGACCTCACCCACGCGCTGGTGATGACCATCGGTGGCGCTTTGCTCGCGCTGGCGCATCTGGTGAACCTGCGTCTGACCCACGCCGCCGCGCCCTGAGCGGCTTCGGCGCCCGTCCGCCGCCGCGCGACGGGCCTCCGCCCCGTGTTAGCATGCGCGGCCCGCGGTTGGCCCGCGGATCACTTTGAATCAAGACTGCATCGACGAGGATTTCGACATGGGCAAGGGCGACCGCAAGACCGCCAAAGGCAAGCGTTACAACTCCAGCTACGGCAACGCCCGTCCGGCGTCGGTGAAGACGGCGTCCGCGCCGGCCGCCAAGCGCACCGTCGCCAAGCCGGCCGCCAAGGCCGCGCCGGCCGCGAAGAAGGCGGTGGCGAAGAAGGCCGTCAAGGAGTGAAGCGATCCGGCCCGTCAGCGGGTCGCGAAACACCGCAACGAAACCCCGCTCCGGCGGGGTTTCGCATTTTCGGCGGCGGGAAACCCTGGCGTTCGGATGCCTGCGCCGCTCATTTTCCCCGCGCCGCACGCGCGGCGAAGGCTTCCGCCCGGCGCCAGACCCGCAGCAGGTTGCCGCCGAGGATCTTGCGGATGTCGGCCTCGGAATAGCCGCGCGCCTGCAGGCCGGCGATGAGATTGGGGAAGTCGGCGGCGGTTTTCAGGCCCTCGGGCAGCGCGTCGCCGACACCGTCGAAATCCGAGCCGATACCGATGTGGTCGATCCCGACCAGTTTCACGCCGTAGTCGATCTGGTCGAGCACCGCGTCGATCTTCACCGGCAGCGGCGGATGCGTGCGGTCCCATTCGGCGTCGAATTCGGCCATGGTCCGGGTGGTGCGGCCGGCGGCGCGGTCGCTTTCGAACGCGGCATGCGCCTCGAAGTACGCAAGTGTCTGCGCGGCAGAAGCCGGGTCGACGAAGGCGTTGCCGAAGGGAATCTGGATCACGCCACCGCGGGCCGCGATCGCCTTCGCAAGCTCGTCGCTGAGATTGCGCTCGAAGCCGGGGGTGAAATGGCGCAGCGCCGAATGGGTGGCGACCACCGGCGTGCGGCTGAGCTGCACCGCCTGCGCGACCGCGTCGTCGGAGAGGTGCGAGACGTCGATCATCATCCCGAGCCGGTTCATTTCCGCGATCACGTCACGGCCGAACGGGCTGATCCCGCTCCAGCGTTTTTCGCGGGCGTAGGAGGAATCGGCGATCCGGTTGTTGGCGCTGTGGGCGAGGGTGATGTAGCGCACGCCGCGGTCGAAGAAATGTTTCACCCGCCCGAGGTCGTCGCCGAGCGGCGCGCCGTTCTCCATGCCCATCGGCAGCAGCACCAGCCCGAGCCGGCGCAGCGCCTCGACATCGCGCGGCGAGCGCAGCAGGGCGAACTTGTCGGGATTGACGCTGGCGGTCTTCTCGACCGCATCGATCATGCGATTGGCCAGATCCCAGGCGCTGCCGTCGGCGTCCTGCCCGGCCGAGGTGTAGATCGACATGAAGGCCACGTCCAGCCCGCCGGCGCGCGCTTTCGGGAAATCGAAATCGCGGTCCTGGGCTTCGGCCAGATCCTTCCATTCCTTCAGCAACAGGCTGGGCGCGTCGATATGGGTGTCGACGATGACCGCGTCTTCGGCCAGACGGCGCGCGGCCTGGATGTCCGTTGTCCGCACCTCCGGGGTCGATCCGACCTCGGCGGCGGACATCCATGCCGCCGGTGCGCAGAGCGCGGCCAGAAGCAGCAGAGACGATGCGCGCATGGACACTCCGCAAGGGTCGAGGGGCTGCCGTTGCCCGCCCAAGGCGAGCGGCGCACTGCTTCGCGCGGGAAACGGCTGCATGACTTTAGACCTATTTTCCCATGCGTGCGCGCCTTGGAGACTGCGCCTTCCCCCGACTGTTTCGAGGAAGCGCCATGTTCACCCGCTCCGAAAAGGTTCTCAGTGTCTATGCCGGTGTCCTGACGGCGGCGCTGATCGCGATGGGACTGACCGGCGCCCGTTCGGGTGGGCCGGCAACCTTCGACACCTTGGACGTCCAGCGCATCAACATCCGCGAGCCCGACGGCACCCTGCGCATGGTGCTGGCAAGCAATGGGCGCTTTCCCGGGCTGATCATCGCCGGCGAGGAAACGCCCCACGAGCGTCCGCAGGCGGGCATGCTGTTCTTCGACGACGAAGGAACCGAGAACGGGGGGCTGATTTTCGCCGGCAAGCGCAAGCCGGACGGCAAGGTGAACAGCGGTCTGAGTCTCACCTTCGATCGTTACCGGCAGGATCAGCAACTGCAGTTGCTCGGGATCGACAGCAATGGCCGCCATTTCGCCGGATTGCGCATCAACGATGTGCTCGACGGCGTCGAATACCCGACCCTGAGCGACAAGATCACCGAAGAACTGGCGCGCAAGGCGATCGTGAACCGCCTCTATGTCGGCAAGAGTCTTGACGGAAACCCGCTGTTGTTGCTGTCCGACGCGAACGGCGTGCCGCGGATCAACATCATGGTCGACGGCAAGGGCGAGGGCACGATCCGGTTCATGAATGCCCAGGGCGAGACGGTGCGCGTCATCAAGGCCGAGGCGCTCGCCGACGAAGGCCGGGCCCAGTGAGGTGCGCGGCGACGATCGTTGCGCTCAGGGGGCGATCGGGCTGCCGCCGATGAAGACGCGCGGCGAGGCCATCGGATTGAGCCAGTAGCACAGTTCGGCCGGGCGGCGGATGGGCCAGTGTACGAAGTCCGCGCGATATCCGGAGCGCAGCCGACCGCGATCTTCCAGCCCCAGCGCGCGCGCCGCATGCACGGTGGCCCCGCGCAGGGCTTCTGCGGGCGTCAGCCGGAAGTGGGTGCAGGCCAGCGACATCGCCAGCGGGAGCGAGGCGAGCGGCGAGGTGCCGGGGTTGCAGTCGGTGGCCACCG
Source organism: Lysobacteraceae bacterium (assembly GCA_044345955.1). Lineage (GTDB taxonomy): Bacteria > Pseudomonadota > Gammaproteobacteria > Xanthomonadales > Xanthomonadaceae > Lysobacter_I. The sequence continues at coordinate 546 of JBIJAD010000208.1, read as the reverse complement.
CCATCGCCACGCCATGCGTGCGGAAGGCTTCGATCGGCGGCCGCTTCGTTTCGCGCAGACAGTGAAAGGCGCCGGGCAGCAGGACCGCGACCGTGCCGGCGGCGGCCATCGCCCGCACCGCATCCTCGCCGCTGTATTCCACGTGATCGGCCGACAGCCCGCCGAATTCCGCCGCGAGTGCGGCGCCGCCGAGGTCGCTGAGCTGGTCGGCGTGCAGCTTCACCGGCAGCCCGAGCGCGTGTGCGGCTTCGAACATCCGCCGGGTCTGCGCCGGGGTGAATCCGATGCCCTCGCAGAAGGCGTCGACGGCATCGACCAGACCCTCGGCCTGCAATTGCGGCAGCCAGCCGATCGCCGCGTCGATGTAGTCGTCGGCGCGGCCGGCGAATTCCGGCGGCAGCGCGTGCGCGCCGAGAAAGCTCGTGCGCACCTCGATGCCCAGCGTCTCGCCGATCCGTCGTGCGACCCGCAGCATCTTGCGCTCGTTCTCGAAATCCAGACCGTAGCCGGACTTGATCTCCAGCGTGGTCGCGCCTTCGCGCAGCA
>JBIJAD010000022.1:0-20270 GCA_044345955.1 Lysobacteraceae bacterium | reverse complement strand
TGACAGCGCGAAAGGCTGGATCCCGGCCTTCGCCCGGATGACGGCAAAAAAGCGACTCGTGGAATCGAGTCGTCGTCGAATTCGAAAAGGGCAATCCTGTCTTCTGGGCATCGCGCGGCGCAGGGAGCCCGTTTTCGAATCGTCCCAACGAAGTCACCGTGCCGATGCGCCGTCCGGGGATCGTAGACCCGGAGGGCGGCAGACAGGAGGTCTGCCGTTTTTCGACAAGACAAGGATGTCTTGTCGAAAAATCCCGGCCACGCCGCAGACGGCAGATTTGAAGTGGACGTAAGGAGTCTTCTTTGCCTACTTTCTTTGCGAGAAAGAAAGTAGGCCGCGCGCCAGCGCGGAAAAGATTCCGGGTTTGCATCAAAGCCTGCGACAAGCCGACGTCGATAGTGCTGCGCACCATCCGCGTCATCAACCCGCCATCGTGAGGCACGGCCAATCCTGCCAAAGCGAAAAGCAGGTCCCTCGCCTCCGGCTCGGGATGACAGTGGATGTGCGTGCCTGCATGCCTGCATGGGTGCTTGCGTGCGCAGGCCGGCCCGCGGCGCGCACTCACCGCCCCGGAAGCACCCCCGCATCCCGCAACAACCCCCTGCCCAGCGCGATCCGCCGGTCGCGGTCGTCCATCGTCTCCAGATCGACCATCAACGCGAAACTCGCCGCCCCGCGCGGGCTCTCGACCCAGCCGATCCACCAGGCGGTCCCGCGGCCGTCGGCGTCCAGATGCGTCCCGGTCTTGCCGTATACCCGCGCGCGGCCCTCGTCTTCGCGCATCGCCGCCTTCACCGCGGCGATGTGCGCCGGTTTGAACGGCAGATTGCCGCGGCGCAGGCGGTCGACGAAGGCGAGCTGCTGGCGTGCGCTGACGGTGAGCGTGCCGTCGTGCCAGACGCGGGCGGGATGCTCGCCGATCCGGCCGTTGCCGTAGCCGGTCTTCGCCACCCAGGCGGCGAGGCGTTCGCGGCCGATGCGTTCGGCGAGCGTCGCGAAGTAGGGCTCGCTCGAAGTGGACATCGCCTCGCGCAGGGCCATGTCGCGACGCCAGGCCGGCCGCGGGTGGCCGCGGTCCCCGGGCAGGATCTCCTCGGGCCCGCGCAGCGCGCCGGTTTCCAGCGCGATCAGCGCGAGCAGCACCTTGAACGACGAGGCCGGCGGGCGCTGAACGTCGGCGAGCGCCGCGCCATGGACCACGGTCGCGGCACCGCCGTCGCGCTGCAGCAGGAACACGCCGGGATGGCCGTAGGCGGCGAAGCGCGCGGCCGGCGTCGGGGAGGGGGTGGCGGCTTGGCCGGCGGCGGCGAGCAGGACGAGGCCGAAGGCGAGGGCGGCGGGACGCAGCGTCAAGCGCATGAGAGGCTCCGGTCGGTGGGCATGGCGCAGTGTCGTCCGCGCATCCGGCGCGCCCAAGGGCCGATGGCGTCGCCCGCGTCACCGCTGTCACGCCTGTCACCGCGGCCCCGGCGCATGCCAGACTGCCGCCATGCCGACGCCATCGCATCGCCCGCGCACCCGACCCGCCACGTCCGCGGCGAACATGCTCGAGATCGAACTGGGCACGCCGGCGCGGGTGCAGGGCGAGGCCGTGCGTCCGCAGTCGTTGTGGCTGCTGCTGCGGCTGTGGTGGGCCGCGCAGTCGGGCGAGGGTTGGGTGCGCGAGGCGCAACTGCGCGAGCGCTTCGCCGGGGCGCGCAATCTGCGCATGATCGTCAGCCGCGCCTACACCGACTTCGCGCGTTGGGGCCTGCGCGTGGGCTGGGGCACGGACCGCACGCGCGATCCGGACCTGTTGCCGCTGGCCGGGCGCAATCGCGGGCCGTACTGGCTGGCCGAAGGCGAGGCCGCGCGCCTGCGCATCCTGCTGCACGGCGAACCTGCGGGCGGCGATGCGGTGTCGGCCTGGCTCGGCGCTTCGGCTTCGGCCGCGCGCCCGCCCGGCGAGCCGGCGCCGATCGCCAGCGGCGCCTCGCCCGCGTACTGGCATGCCTGGGCCGGGGCGCGGCGCGACATGCTCGACGGCCGCCTGATCCTCGACCGCGAACACGGCGCGTTGTCCGGCTACCGGCGCGCGCAGACCCTGACCGACGACCCCTGGCTGCAGGCGCTGGCGCTGCTGCAGCAGGCGATGGTCTGGCGTCGTGCCGGCAACGCCGACGCCGCGCGCGCGGTGCTGGCCGAACTGGAACGCCACTGGCACGACGAACAGGCGCCGGAGCACGCCTGGCTGGGCGCGATGGCGGCGATCGTGCGTGCCTGGTGCGCCTATGCCGGGCGCGACCCGCAGGCGGCGCGGCTGATCCTGCGCCGTGCGACCGAGGACCCGCGCTGGATCGGGCTGTTCCAGTACCACCCGCGGGTGCGCTGCGAACACGCCAACCTGCGCGCGCTGATCGACCGCGCGCTGGCCCTGGACGAGCAGGCCGATCCCGGCGAACGCAGCGAGGCCGCGCGTGCCGCGGTGCGCCATTACCGCGCGGCGCTGGCGCTGGCCAACGAGGCCGAACTGTTCGACGCCGCCGCGTCCACCGCGAGCAATCTGGGCTGGTCGCTGTGGTTGTTCAAACGCTGCGGACTGGAAGTGCCGGAGGAACACGGCCATCCGATGACCTGGATCGGACTGGCGGCGTGGCTGAGCAACCGCCACGGCGTCGGCGGCGGCTGCTGGAACACGATCTATCTGCTGCGCATGGCCCGAGACGGCGGTCCCGAGGCCGCGCATCCGCGGCTGGACGTGTTCCGCCGCTGGCCGGTGCTCGCGCCGGAGGCGTTCCGCGCGTTGATCGCGCCGATCGCATTGCCGGTGGAATGGCCGAGCTGGCGCGCGCTGGCCAACACCGTGCTCGCCGATGTCGACGCCGGCCGGGTGCAGGTCGATGCCCTGCAGCGCGCCAACGTGCTGCTCGAAACCGCCTGGTACGAGGCCCACGACGGCGATCCGGCGCGCGCCGCCGAAGCCGTCGCGCGCCTGCATCGCCGCCTGCGCGAACTCACGCCCGCCGATCGCCAGTTCTTCCGCGACGCTCTGCGCCGGCTGCCCGAACCGATCGCCTGAGCCGTTTGCGTGGGAGGCACGCGAGGGCTGCGGGAAGGCCGCTCCAGGCGGCCATCGCCGCATCGGGCCTTGTCCCGTCTGCGACTGTTGAAAACCGATCGGACCTCCCACAAGGTCGCCACCGATGCGTGGCGACGCTTCAGTCCGCCGGTTCGCGTTAAGCTCCGGGACATTCCCCGGCCACAAGACTGACGCACGCATGCGCACCCTCCTCCTGCTCCGCCACGCCCACGCCGAACCCGCCGCCGCCGGCCAGGCCGACATCGATCGTCCACTGTCCGTGGAGGGGCTGGCCGAGGCCGAGGCCGCGGGGCGTTGGCTGGCCGAGCAGGGGCTACTGCCCGATCGCATCCTGTGTTCGCCGGCGCGACGCACACGCGAGACGCTCGAAGCGGTGCTGAGCGGGATCGGTTACGTCGAGCAGCGCCTGGTCGAGGAGATCTACCTGGCTACGCCCGGCGCCTTGGCCGGCCTGATCGACGAACACCGCGAAGTCGAGCGTCTGCTGCTGGTCGGTCACAACCCGGGCCTGGAGCGGTTGCTGGCGCTGATGCACAGCGGCCAGTCCGGCGATTACCGCGGCATGCCGCCGGGCGCCGTCGCGGTGCTGCAGTTCCCGGTCGATGCCGTGGTCGAGCCCGGCGTCGCCAGCCTGTCCGCGTTCTGGTGGCCGTGAACTCCGCGCGCATCGTCCTGCCGCTGCTGCTCCTGCTGCCGCTCGCGGCGCCCGTCGCCGCGCAGACGCGCGCGGTCGACCCGGTGCATACCCGGGTCGGTTTCACTCTCAAGACCCGCTGGGGCCAGGTGCTGCAGGGCCGGTTCCCGCGCTACACCGGCGAGATCGAGACCCTCGAAGACGGCCGTCGCCGGGTGCGGCTGCGGATGTCGACGCGCGAGGTCGAGATCGTCGGCCATCCCAACTACACCGGCATGACCCGCGGCCGCGGCTTCTTCGAGGCCGAGCGCTTCCCCGAGGTCGTGTTCATCTCCGATCCGTATCTCCCTGCGCTGGTCGTCGAAGGCGGCCGGCTCGGCGGCGAACTGTCGATCCGCGACGTGCGCCGGCGCGAGACCTTCGTGATCCAACCCGGCGAGTGCGCGCGTCCGGCGCACGACTGCGACGTGATCGCCAACGGCAGCGTGCGCCGCAGCGATTACGGCGTGGACCGCTGGATCCTCGCGGTCTCCGATCACGTCCGTTTCAATCTGCGCCTGCGCGTGGAGGGCGAATGATGCCGCTGCCGCGGAGATCGTCGCTGCCGCTGCGCGCACTGTGGATCGTCGCGCTGGCGCTGGCGCAGACCGCCTGCGCCACGATCGGCCCGGCGATCGGCCCGGCCGACCAGGCGCGGGTGGACACGCTGGTCGCCGCGGCGCGCAGCCAGGAGCGCAGTTGCGACCGCGAGGACGCCTGCGCCCGGCCTTCACCGCTGCGCGACCTCGGCGTGCGTGCGGCTGCCGGTCCGATCCTTCCGACTGCGATCGTTCCGCCTTCGAGCGTGCCGCCTTCGAGCGTGCCGCCCGCACCGGTTCCCGCGACTGCGGAGGCCGCCGCCGCACCCGCGAACGACGATACGCCGGCGACCGCGACATCGCCTGCGATCTCCGCGACAGCCACCGTTGCCTCTGCCGAAATGCCTGCCGAGGCCGCGAATGCCGAACCTCCGCGCCATTACGCCCTGATCCTCGACTACGGCCAGGATGCGCTGATCGCGCGTCTCGACCTGATCCGCGGCGCACAGCGCAGCATCGACATCCAGACCTACATCTTCGACGAGGACGACGCCGGCCATCTGGTGCTCGACGAACTGCTGGCCGCGGCCCGACGCGGGGTGAAGGTGCGGTTGCTGGTCGATCAGCTCGCTGCGCTCAAGCGCGTGGAGACCGTCGCCGCGCTCGCCGCCGCGCACATCAATTTCGAGATGCGGGTGTACAACCCCGTGCTCGGCCGCGCGCGCTTCGGCTATCCGATGTACGCCTGGGCCACGATCTGCTGTTTCCGCAGGCTCAACCAGCGCATGCACAACAAGCTGCTGGTGGTGGACGGGCTGGTCGGGATCACCGGCGGCCGCAATTACCAGAACGATTACTTCGACTGGGACAACCGCTACAACTTCCGCGACCGCGACATTCTGGTCGCAGGCCCGGCGGTGGCCGACATGGCCGTGCATTTCGAGGCGTTCTGGAACGCGCCGCTGACCGCGCCGCTGACCCGGCTGTCCGACGTACGCAAACTGGTGTTGCGTCAGGGGGTGCCGCTGATGCGCCATCCGGCGCCGGTGTCGCCGCACCGCATCGAACTGATCGGACGCGACGCCGACGATACCGATCTGGTGCGCGAGCGTCTGGCCGATCTGGCGATGCCGGTGCGCGGACTGCGCTACATCGGCGATCCGCCGGACAAGCACGAACGCGCCGAGGACGGCTCGGACTCCTCGCGCCTGTTGCGCGAGCTGATCGAGGGCGCCGACCGACGGGTGCTGCTGCAGACACCGTATCTGGTGCTGTCCGACCCTGCGCAGCGGATGTTCCGCGACCTGCAGAAGCGGCCTTCGCCGCCGCGCATCGTGGTTTCCACCAACAGTCTCGCCGCCACCGACGCGTTCATCCCCTACGCGCTGTCGTACAAGTACAAGCGCCGCTTCCTGCGCGATTTCAAGTTCGAGATCTACGAGTTCAAACCGTTCCCGCAGGATGCGCCGATCGATCTGGAAGCCACCGGCGCGCTCGATACGCAACCGCAGACCGCGGTCGTACGGGTGCGCGGTTCGGGATCGGGACGCATCTCCGCCTCCGGCGCCGAAGGCATCATCGTCGGCAGCGGAAGCGGTGGCAGCGGCAGCGGCAACGACGACGGGATCGGCAGCCGTTCGCCGGATCGGCCGACGCCGCTGGCGCGCGAGTATTCGGCGCTGCGCTATTCCAAACGCGGCAGCAACGAACCGGTGCCGCTGATGCGCGGCGGCGTGCGTTTCGGCCTGCACGCGAAGTCGATGGTGATCGACGAGCGCGTCGGCGTGATCGGCACCCACAACTTCGACCCGCGCGGAGACACCTACAACACCGAAGCGGTGGTGGTGATCGAGGATCCGGCGTTCGCGCGCGCGCTGGCGGCCAGCATCGAGCGCGACATCGCGCCGGCGAATGCGTGGATGATCGCGCGCCGCGACCGCGCGCGGGTGTTCCCGGGCCTGGAGTATTCGCTGGCGAAAGTGTCCGAACTGCTGCCGTTGTTCGATTTCTGGCCGGTGCGCTACGCCACCAGCTACGAGTTCAAACCGGGCCCGGACTGCCCGGCCCCACTGTCGCCGCGCGACCCGGGATTCCGTCGTTGCTATGAGCCGGTGGGCGATTTCCCCGAAGTCGCGCCGATGATCCGGCCGCTGACCCGGATCTTCACCGCCTTCGGCGCGGGCTTGGCGCCGATTCTGTAGCCCCTGTCCCGGGCATGACCCGGGGGGGCGGGCCATGGCCTGCCGTTTTCCGCGGCCACTGCTGCCCGGACCACGTCGAAAACCGCTTCCGATCCCGTTCGAGCGCGCGATTCGCTGCTTGCTGAGGCCGATTTCGCGCACTTCGGGCTGTTTCCGGGCGCCTGCGACCGACCGTTCGTCGGCTCGCGAAAGTCAAAACTCCTTTTCGATCAGTCACTTGGCTTCATGCCATCGGTGGGGTGACTTCCTGCACATCTGTTTTGGTCAAGAGGTGTTGTACTTTACCAACACACCGATTCACCAACTCACTTCCCTGGAGCCCGCCATGAACGCCACCCCGACCAACACCGACCGCAACCCGAACACCGAAGCCAAGGTCCTGTCCTTTGCCGCCCGCCGCAACTACCGCGAGCGCGGTTTCGGCACCGGTTACGGCAGCAGCAGCGGTTACGCGATGGACAAGCGCTACACCACCGACTGGGGCCAGATCCGCTTCCGCTGCGCCTGAACCGGTCGCCACCTTCGCAGTGCCCGTCGTTCCACGCATCCCCCGCAAGTCACTCTCCCTCAGGAACACCGCCATGAATGCCACGCATCTCCATGCTCCGCACGCTCCGCGTCCCCCGGTCGCCGCGCCGGCGCGTGTCGAGAGCGGCACCTCTTCCGCCCGTTACCGCGACCGCGATTTCGGCACCGGCTACGGCCACAGCAGCGGCTACGGTCTCGACCGGCGCTACACCAGCGACTGGGGCCAGCCCCGCTTCCGCTTCCGTTGATCGGTTGCGGCGGCGCCGGCTTCCTCGGGCCGGCCCGCCGCGTTTTCCTCCCCCTCCGCCGCATCCGCGGCGCCCGGCCGGCCCGGCCTGCGCGTTTCCTCTCTCTCCCCGGCGCGCAGGTTCGGGCCGCGTCCGCGGCCCGGGTATGCTGATGCGATGGACACCTCCGCCGCCGCCGCCCGTCGCGTGTTCCGCCGCGACACCAGCCTCGAACAGCTCAACGCCCTTTCCGAGGGCACGGCGATGCAGCCGCTGGGCATCGTCTTCACCGGGATCGGCCCCGATTTCCTGCGCGCGACCATGCCGGTCGATGCGCGCACCCGCCAGCCCTACGGCCTGCTTCACGGCGGCGCCTCGGTGCTGCTGGCCGAGACCGTCGGCAGCACCGCCGGCATGCTCTGCTGCGCCGAGGACCAGCTCTGCGTGGGCATCGAAATCAACGCCAATCACCTGGTCGGCGTACGCAGCGGCCAGGTCACCGGCACGGCCCGACCGCTGCATGTCGGCGGCCGCACCCAGGTCTGGGAGATCCGCATCGAAGACGAGACCGGGCGCCTGGTCTGCGTCTCGCGCTTGACCCTGGCGGTCATCCCGCGCCCCGGCTGAGCCCCGCAGGCCCACACACGGGCTGCCCAGCGCCGGCCGCGTTCGGTATCGTGACGGCATGAGCCGTCCCCCCCGCACCGCGCCCGCCGCCCGGCTGCTGCGCTACCTCTACCGTTGTCCGATGCTGGCCTGGCATGTGCTGGTGCACCTGCCGGTGACCCTGATCCTGATGTCGCCGCCGTTCGGCGGGATCCGCATCGGCGGCGACCCGCTCAAACACCGCATGGTGCGCTGGTGGCAGCGCGGCCTGATGCGGGTGTTCGGTTTCCGCATGCGTCGGGTCGGCACCCCGCTGCCCGGGCCGGTGATGTTCGTCGCCAATCACGTGAGCTGGGTCGACATCGTCGCCCTGCACGGGTTCCGGATGATGGGCTTCGTCGCCAAGCGCGAGATCGCGTCCTGGCCGGTCGTCGGCTGGCTGGCGACCATGGGCGAGACCATCTATCACCAGCGCGGCAACCAGGAATCGCTCGGCGGCGTGCTCCACGAGATGCTGGCGCGGCTGCGCGACGGTCGCGCGGTCGGGGTGTTCCCGGAGGGCCGCACCCGCGGCGGCGAGGAAGTCGGCCCCTTCCACGCCCGCATCTTCCTGGCCGCGGTCGAGGCCAACGTGCCGGTGCAGCCGGTGGCGCTGCGCTACGGCGAGGGCGCCTCGCGCCAGACCGTGGTCGCGTTCGGACCGACCGAAAGCTTCGCCGCCAACATGCTGCGCCTGCTCGGCGAGCCCGGCGACGTGGCCGATGTGATCTTCCTCGAACCGATCCTTCCCGGCGACACCGACGGCCGCCGCCGCCTCGCCGAGATCGCGCGGGCGCGGATCGTCGAGGCGATGGAATCGACAGGATGAGACCGCTGCGGCCGGCGCGTGAAGTGCTGGCCGACTGGCTGGACGAGCTGTCGGGCCGACTCGGCAGGTCGCGCGAGACGATCCGCGATCAAGGCCTTTCAGGCTACGACTTCTCGCCCTGCGCCGCGGTGGAAGTCCGGCGATCGGACGGGATGACGATCCGTTTCGGGTCTGCCTTCGCGATCGTGCGCCCGGTGAACGGCGCGGCGGTCGTGCTCAGCGAGCACAGCGGCTACATCGAGTTCGATCTGGACGAAAACGATCTCGTGGCGGAGATCGTCGAGACCGTGTATCGGGGGGGATGAGGCCGCGGTTCGGCTGGCGGCTCCGTCCGGGTGGTCGTGCCGTATGCTGGTTCCGCCCCCCGCATCGCCTCCCCCGATGATTTCGTCTTCTCCCTACCGCCCGCCGCCGTGGCTGCGCAGCCCGCATCTGCAGTCGCTGCTGTCCAGCAGCCCGCTGCGGCGCGCGCGCGGGGCGGTGCTGCTGCGGCGCTGCGGGGCGATCCAGAAACCCTACATCGTCGATGGCGGCGACGGGGTACGCCTGGAGGGCGTGCACAGCCGGCTGCCCGGGGTCGAGCCGCGCGGGCTGGCGCTGCTGCTGCACGGCTGGGAGGGCAGCGTCGAGTCCAGCTACATGCGGATGACCGCGGCGCATCTGCTGCCCGCGGGCTTCGAGGTGTTCCGGCTGAATTTCCGCGATCACGGCGACACCCACCATCTCAATCCGGCGCTGTTCCACTCCAACCGCATCGACGAGGTGGTGCACGCGGCGACCGACGTGGCCGAGCGTTTCCTCGGCGGCAGCGGCCGGCCGATGGTGCTCGCGGGGTATTCGCTGGGCGGAAATTTCGCGCTGCGGCTGGCGCTGCGCGCGCCGGCGGCGGGGCTGCCGGTGGCGCGGGTGGCGGTGGTCTGTCCGCTGCTGGACCCGGCGGTGACGATGACCCGCATGGAAGAGGGGTTGCCGTTCTACATGCGCTATTTCGAGAAGAAGTGGCGCGAATCGCTGCGCCGCAAGCGCGACTCCTTCCCCGACTACTACGACTTCGACGACAGCGTGCTGCGCCTGCGCATGCGCGAGCTGACCCGCTGGATGGTCGAAAGGCACACCGACTTCGACACCCTCGACGACTACTTCAACGGCTATTCGGTCGCCGGCGATCGTCTGGCCGCGCTGCGGATGCCGGCCGATCTGCTGACCGCCGAGGACGATCCGGTGATCCCGGTCGCCGAGTTCCATGCGCTGGGGCTGCCGGCGGGGGCCTCGATCGAGATCGCGGGCCATGGCGGGCACTGCGGGTTCCTGCGCAACGCCAGCCTCGACGGCTACGCCGAGGGCTGGGTGACCGCGAAGCTGTCCGCCGCGCTGCCCGGCTGAGACCCCGCGGGGCCGGGCCGGCCAGGTGGGCCGGTATGAGCGGGCGGTACACTAGGCGGTTCCGGGCCCCGGCCCCGCCGATCAGACGCTCTCCATGCTCGAACAGATCATCGCCGCCCTGCAGCGCGGCGCCCATGCCGAAGCCGTGTCGCTGGCCCGTCTGGCCGTCGCCGAGGCCCCGCACGACGCTCGCGCCCATGCCCTGCTGGCCCAGGCCGAGTACGGCAACGGCGACCGCGCCGCGGCGCTGCACGCGATCCACCGCGCGGTGCTGCTGGCGCCGGAAGACGCCGGGATCCATCTGCAGCGCGCCGGATTCCTGCTGCGCGATGCGCGTCTGGACGAGGCCGGCGCCGCGCTCGACCGCACCCTCGACCTCGACCCCAACCAGTTCGAGGCCTACATCATCCGCGGGCAGATGGCGATCGGTCGCGGCGACGTCGACGAAGCCGAGCGCCTGCAGCGCTCCGCGGCGCGGCTGCAGCCGCAGCATCCGTGGGTGCGCACGCTGGAGGGCATGGTCGCGCTGCGACGCGGCAACGCCGAACGCGCGCAGACCCTGCTGACCCAGGCATCGGCGCAGATGCCGGACGATGCGATGGTGCTGTACGCGCTCGGTTTCGCGCACCTGGGCCGGGGCAATTACGCCTTCGCCGAACAGACCTTCCGCCGGATCATCGAGCAGGTGCCGGGCATGCAGGGCCTGCGCGGTCTGCTCGCCGACATCCTGCTGCAGCAGCAGCGCCCGGACGAGGCGCTGGAAGTGGTGCAGCCGCTGCTCGACGATCCGGCCACCGCGACGCCGGGGCTGAAGCGGATGGCCGCCGAGGTCGAACTGGCGATGGGCCGCCACGAACGCGCGATCGCGCTGCTGCGCGAGGCGGTGGCCGAGGAGCCGCGCGATCCGCGCGCCTGGGGCCTGGCCGCCGACATCTGGCGCCGCACCGGCGATATCGAGGACGCGCACCGTACACTCGACGCCGCGCTGGAGAAACATCCCGAGGCGGTTCCGCTGTGGCGGCTGCGCCTGGCCTTCGAACCGGAAGCCGGCGACGGCGCGGTGGCGGTGGTCGAGCGCTGGCTGGCGGCACAGCCGGACAATGTGCAGGCGCTGGAAGCGGCGATGCACCTGCACGAAGCCCGCGGCGACGACGAGGCCACCGCCACGCTGGCGCAGCGGATCGTGGAACTGGAGCCCGGCCGCACCAGCGCCGAGATGCGTCTGCTCGACCGCTTGATCCGGGACCGTCCCGAGGAAGCGGTCACCCATGTGCAGGGACTGATCGCGAAGACGCCCGACGAAGCGTCCAAGCGCGGCCTGATGCCGTGGCTGGGGTATGCCCAGGACCGCGCCGGCCGCCATGGCGAGGCGGTGCTGACCTGGAAGGCGCTCAACAGCGCCGAAGCCGCGAACCGCTGGCCGCTGACCGCGCCCGGTCATGCCGGCGGACCGTTCCCCGAAGCCGCGATCCCGGTGCCGGGCACGCCGCCGGTCGCCTACCTGTGGGGCGCACCGGGTTCTGGCGTCGAGAAGGTCGCCGCGGTGATCGGCCATGCCGGCTATCCGCTGCGCGCCGACCGGTTCAGCCCGAATCCGCCGCAGGACCCGTTCCAGAACCCCGACACCATCGCTGCGCTCAACGACGGTGCGCTGTCGCCGGAGCGGTTGATCGCCGAATGGCGCGCGGCGCTGCCGGCCCGCGGCGTGCACGACGGCATCGTCATCGACTGGCTGCCGTTCTGGGACAACACCCTCCTCAAGGCGCTGCGTCCGCTGCAGCCGGAGGCGATCGTGTTGATCGCGGTGCGCGACCCGCGCGACATGTTGATCGAGTGGATGGCGTTCGGCAGCCCGATGCCGTTCGGCATCGCCTCGCTGGACGAGGCCGCGCTGTGGCTGGCGCGGCAGTTGCAGCATGCGCTGGCCCTGCATCAGAACGATCTGCAGCCGCACAAACTGCTGCGCACCGATCACGCCCTCGCCGACATCGAGGCTTTCGCCGCGGAAGTCGGCGGCGGCCTGGCGCTGGAGCAGATCCGGGTGCCGCCGGCTGCGCTGTTCGGTCCGCAGCGCATCGCCTACGGCCACTGGCGGCACTACGCCCGGGTTCTCGCCGAACCCTTCGCCCTGCTGCAGGACGTGGCGGTGGCGCTGGGGTATCCGGCGGAGTGAGCCACCCGATTCCCGCACATCGCAGCACAAGGAGCCCCGCATGAAGATCGTCAGCGACAGTTTCGAACACGGCCGGCGGATTCCCGCCGAGTTCGCGATGGGCACGCCGGAAGGCTTCGGCGGCAATCGCAACCCGCATCTGCGCTGGGACGACGTCCCGACCGGCACCCGCAGTTTCGCCCTGCTGTGCATCGATACCGACGTGCCCACCGACGGCGCGCTGGTCGCCGATGCCGCCACGCCGATCCCGGTCGCGCATCCGCGCGGCGAGTTCGTGCACTGGGTGATGGTGGACATCGCGGCCGACCTGCGCGAGATCGCCGCCGGCAGTTGCAGCGACGGCGTGACCGCACGCGGCAAGACCGCGCCGGCCGGTCCGGCCGGCGCGCGCCATGGCCTCAACGATTACACCGGCTGGTTCGCCGGCGATCCCGACATGGGCGGGGACTATCTCGGCTACGACGGCCCGTATCCGCCGGGTCACGACCTGCGCCTGCACCGCTACTTCTTCCGCCTGTTCGCGCTGGACGTCGAACGTCTGGAGCTGCCGGCGCGCTTCGGCGCGGGCGACGTGTTCCGGGCGATGCAGGGGCACGTACTGGCGGAGACCGCGACCTGGGGGACCTATTCGCTCCATCCCGCGGTCGCCGGCTGAGCCTGCGGCGCGCGGGGCCGGACCGGCCCCGGCGCAGCTTCAAGTCTTCAATGCCGACATCGGCGCGCCGAAATTGATGTGGAAGGGCAGCCCGCCGATCACCAGCGCGGGCACCGACTGCACCCCGGCGGCTTCGGCTTCGGCGATGCGCGTGCGCTGCTCGCCCAGATGGACGATCTCGATCGCGTAGCGGGCCGGATCCAGCGCCTGCGCGACCTGTTGTTCGGCTTCGACGCAGACCGGGCATCCGGCGTGGTAAAACGTGGCGGCGGTTTTCATGGCGTTGTCCCATGGGCATCGCGACAGTGCGACCGCGCCATCAAGCCAGCCGCGCGTCGTCCGCACCAGCGGGCACTTTCCGGTGGGTCACGCACGAAACGGTGTGCATCCTTGAATCCGCAGCGAAAAAAATCCTCGACATCGCGACCCCACGAAGGCGCCTATCGCTGCCTGGAGGACGTGATCGGCTGCAAGTGGTCGGTCAGCGTCCTGCTCGCGCTGCGCGAGGGCATCGTCCGCCCGGGCGAGCTGGAGCGCGCGATCCCGGGGATCTCGACCAAGGTCCTCGGCGAGCGCCTGCGCAAACTGCTCGGCTACGGTCTGATCACGCAGCAGCGTTTCGCCGAATCGCCGCCGCGCACCGAATACCGGTTGACCGCTTTCGGCGAGGCGCTGACGGCGGTGATCGAGCGCATCCGCGAGCTGGACCGCAGCCGCGGCTGAGCCCGAGCAGGTCACGGCCGCCTCTCGGTCTTCTCTCGACGGGCTCTTTCCCGAAATTTTCGTGACTGAAGTCTCGATTTCGAGGCAATGAGGTCCGCACACTGCGCGCCTACCGGGCGGGCCCCTCGCGCGCCCGCGCATGGACCGAGGCCCCGATGTCGCAGAGAAGACAAGCCGCCAGTTGGATCGCCGACGAGTACGGCGGCTCCTACCTCAACAACCCGGAGCAGCAGAACCGCGATCTGCGGTCGGCCAACGACATGGCCATCCTGATCCAGCGGATGGTCCGCGACCGCGGCGGTGGCGAGGCCGGCTACCGCCGGGCCGGTGAGTTGATCAACGAGACCCTGGACGAGTTGAGCGCTCGCGCGCCTTTCGGATTCGTCACCCCGGCCTTCGCCCTGGGCATGACCCAGGTGCTGATGGAGAAGGCCAGGGGCATGGACGGGCCGCAGTTCCTCCAGTACCTGGACAGCATCCGCGACCGCGACAATCCGCTGTTCTTCTGGCAGCGCAGCACCCTCGACCCGCTGTTCGAGGAGGTCAAGGAGCGCACCCGCGCCCATGTCGAGGAGGTCTACGGCAGGAGCTCGTTCACCGTGTTCGACGCGCTCAAGGGCCAGAGCGGCCCGGTCGCGTTTTCCGCCGGCGCCGCCGACGCCGTGCTCGACGAGGTCGGCAACGGCGGCCGTTCGATGATCCTCGGCGCCGCCAACCCGGTGGAGGCCGGGCGCCAGGCGATGGAGTTGCTGCGCAATCTCGACCGCGTGCCGCAGGCGCTGCAGCAGCAGGCGCGCGAAGCGTGGCAGTTGGTCGAAGCCGCCAGTCTGGACGATTACCACAAGGGTTTCCTGTTCGTGCGCGTGGCGATCACCGTGCTCGACGCCGCCGACGTGGTCGAGGCCGGGATGTCGGTCGCCAACCTCAATCGCGCACTGCGCAACGGCGAGGTGCACAACATCGGCGATGCGCTGCGCGCGCTGGAGGAAGGCCCGGAGGCGATGCGCCGGCGCCGTGACGGCAACGACGGCAACAACCTGGCGGCCGGCGACATCCCGGCCAATTCCCGCACGCCCACCGCCTCGCCGAGCGCCCAGGCGGCGACGCTGACCAATCGATTGGTGGAGGGTCTTCCCGAGAATTATCGCGAGCCTTATCGCGAAGCCTTCACCCGGTTGTTGCAAGCCAACAATTACGACACCCCCGAGGAAGTCGCGGCCTTCGCGCGCTGGCTCAACGACAATCCCAACCATGCGGTGACCCGGCAGTACCACGAGATCGCCCAGCAGACGATGCAGCAGCGGCTGATGTCGCCCTACCCGGACCGGGTGGAGTTCGCCTACCAGCGCGCGCTCGACGACACCTTCCGCGATGCCGGTCTGACCACTCCG
Source organism: Lysobacteraceae bacterium (assembly GCA_044345955.1). GTDB lineage: Bacteria > Pseudomonadota > Gammaproteobacteria > Xanthomonadales > Xanthomonadaceae > Lysobacter_I. The sequence goes on along the minus strand of JBIJAD010000022.1, from coordinate 5,224 downwards.
CAGCAGCGGATGGGCTACATGGACGCGTTCAATGGACCGAACGCCGCGGCGTTCCGGGCCGCGCTCGACGAACGCGCCCTGACCCATGTGGTGAACCACTCGCTGCGCGACATTCCTTCCAATGTCCAGGATGCGTACCGCGCCAGTCTCGGCAACATCCTCCGCGAGGAGGGATATCTGGGGCAGGGCCGGTTCGATCCGGATGGCGCCCAGGGTTACATCGACCGACTCGCCGGCTCACCGGGCAGGCCCGCCGCGATGGCGGTGCACAACGGTGCGATGAACTACGTCGTGAATTCCGCGGCGGGCCGTTTCCCCGACGGCACCGAGGCCTACTACGCGCGCGCCTATCGGCTCACTTTCCAGGCCGAAAACATCGGCGACCCCAGCGCGGCCCAGCGTTACATCGACAACCTCAACGCCGCGCCGAACGGACCGGCGATGCGTGCGGTCCACGATCGCGCCACCGCCAGCATCATCCACGACGTCGTGGACGACATGCCCCGCAACGTGCAGGCCGCCTATTCGCGCGCCTTGCGGCTGTCCCTCGGCGAGGCCGGCGCGGACACGCCCGGGGAAGTGCTTTCCTATGTCCGCAATCTGACCGACGGCCGGCAGGTGCAGTCGCTCAACGCGCTGCATCATCGCGCCTTCGACAGCGTGATCGAATCCGCGGTGTCGAGCATCGACGAACCCTCGCGTGCGGCCTATCGTCAGGCGCTGCGCGAAGCCCTGGACGCCAGCGGCAACGGCCCGATGCGCGACGGCAGCGGCCGTGCGACCTACGACTTCACCAGCGTCGAAAACGCGCAACGCTACGTGGTCAATCTCGCGACCTCGCCGCAGGCGATGGAGCGGCTCCACGATCGCGCCGGCGAGATCCTCGGCGTCGATCGCACTCCCGATCGGCCGCCGCAGACGCCGCCGTCGGATCGGGTGAACCCGCCCAACGACACCCAGACGCCGCCGCAGACGCCGCCGTCGGATCGGGTGAACCCGCCCAACGACACCCAGACGCCGCCGCAGACGCCGCCGTCGGACCGGGTGAATCCGCCCAACGACACCCAGACGCCGCCGCAGACGCCGCCGTCGGATCGGGTGAATCCACCCGACGACGGCAATCCGCCGGACAACACCGATCGGCCGCCGAGGGATCGCCAGAATCCGGACCAGCAACAGTTGTCGCCGGCTTCGCAGCCCGACGATCCGCTGCTGCCGTTCCACGCCATCGATCGTGAGCAGCGGATGCGACCGCCCGGGCCGATGGTTTCGCCCGATGGCCAGCGCTTCGACGTGATGGGCGTGGAGCGCGGCGACGACGGTAATCTGCGCGTCCGCCTGCGTCCGGAAGGGCAGCGTGTCGATGCGCTGCCGTCGGAAGCGATGTTCGAGATGCGTGCGACTGCGCCGCAGACCCTTGCGCAGCCCGGCAACGCGGTGACGTTCGGGCGCGAGCCCTGGTTGACCGATCGTGTCATCGAGCCGGGCCAGCAGCCGGGCGTGAACGAGCGCAGCTTTCTGCTGCGCGATCCGCAGAACCCCGAACGCACGACGTTGGTGCCGGAATCGCGGGCCGCGGAGATCTTCACCCCGGTCGGACGCGAAGTGACCTACCAGGGCGAGACCTGGCGCTTCCAGGCGCTGCAGTCGCCGGGCTGGCAGCCGGGCGTGGATCGGCGCGGCTTCCAGTTGGTCGATCCGGACAATCCCGAGCGCACCGTGTTCGTGCCCGAAAATCGCGCGGTCGATATCCGCATGCGTCTGGGCGAGGACGGCGAGTATCGCTTCGGCGACGTGCGCCACGGCGTGATCCGGCTGCAGCCGATGCAGCCCGATCGCGATTTCACGATGCCGCTGCAGCCCGGGATGAGTTTCGAGGCGCGCCTGCGCGATCGCGAGATGGAGGGGCCGTATCGCATCACCGTCGGCGAGAACGGCGAGCTGACCGCGACCGGACGCATCCGCAACGGCACCGAAGTCACCCAGCGGATCGAGCCGTCCGACATCGCGCCGCGTTACGTCGACGTGCGCTCGCCGGACTTCAACGACAGCTTCCAGGTCGACAGCTTCATCCACCGCGAGGCGAACACCCGCAACCGCGCGATCTCGACCGAACCGACCGGGCTGCCGCTGCGCGATCCGGCGTTCGGCAATCTCGACGGCACGCCGAGCCCGCAGCTCGCGCTGGGCGCGCAGTCGCTGGAAACCCAGGCCGACTTCATCCGCCGCAACGCCGGCAATCTCGAGCCGGGCCAGAGTCCGAGCCTGACCGTGTTCAACATCGCCTTCAGCAACGAAGGCGAGGCCCGCCGCGTGCTGGAAGCGATCGGCGATTTCCGCGACATGCATCCGGATGCGCCGATCCGGATCGTGGCCTACGAGCCGAGTTTCCGCTCGTTCGAGGGCACCGAGGCCTATCGCCAGCTCCAGGAAGTGATCGAACGCGACAAGATCCAGCTCGAGTTCTTCGGCCGCGATCCCAGCCAGCGCGAGGTGATCCACGCCAAGGGCGTGGTCGTCAACGACCAGGTGCTGTTCAGCACCGGCGCGGTGATCGACGGCTCGCGCAACAAGGCCGACATCAGCGTGCAGTTGCCGCCGGAGGGCGCGCGCGCGTTCAACGCCTACCTCAACGAAGCGGTGATCGGCGACGCCAGCGTCGCCCGGCGTCAGGAACTCGCCGCCAACGCCGCGCGCGAGGGCGTGCTGATCAACGACCCGGAAGCGCGCCTGCCCTACATCGCCCGCGCGCAGGACGGCCTGATCCGCGGCGCCGAACGCGAACTGGTCGTCAGCGTCAGCGAACTGCGCAATCCCGACACCACGCGCGCGATCATCGAACGCGCCGAAGCCGGCGTGAACGTGCAGGTGCAGTTCCGCGAGATGGATCAGCAATCGCGCCAACTGCTCGCCGAGGCCCAGCAGCGGCTTCCGAACCTGAAAGTCGAGGATGTGTCCGCCTGGCAGCCGCGACCGCATTACAACACGATCATCGCCGACGGCCAGCAGGCGTACGTCGGCACGGCGTATCTGTGGCAGAACCAGCAGGACATGCTGCAGCACGGCCGCTCGTTCGAAAACGGCGTGCTGCTGCAGGGCGATGCGGTGCGCCAGTTGCAGGCGCAGATGGAGGCGCTGCGTTCGCTGCAGCCGGCCAACCCGGGCCAGCGTCTGCTCAACCCGGCGCCGGACAATGCGCCCGACGTGAGCGTGAATATCCGCAACGAGACCACCGGTTCGATCTCGGTCAGCGCGCCGCCGGGCAGCAGCATCGGCGTGCAGGTGGAGAACAGCGTCGTCAACGGCTCGATCCAGACCGCGTCGGGCAACGGCAACGTGCAGATCGCCGGCAATCGTGACACCCTGGAGCGCACCGGCACGCCGGACGCCAACGGTAACGTCCAGATCACCGCCGACGATGGCCGCCGCGTGGTGCTCAACTCGCCCGGGACCTCCGGCAACACCGGGACCGACGTGCGCATCGACAACAGCGTCGTGAACGGCTCGGTGCAGTCGATCGTCGGCAACGACAACGTGCAGGTGAACGTCAACGATGCCCGCGTGCAGGGCGAGAACCGCCAGAACATCGTCGGCGACGACAACCGTCAGACCCAGAATCTCGGCGCCAATGTCACCACCGGCAACATCAGCCAGAGCATCGACAGCCGTACCGGATCGCGCCAGCAGATCGGCGACGATGTTCCGAACGACGGCGCGCGTCCGCGCACGTCCGGCGAGGACGACCGCAAGCTGGAACCGGTCGACGAACGCGAGATCCGCCCGGCGCGCGATTCCCATCTCAACGGCCAGAGCGTCGCCTACACCCCGCGCTTCAGCACCCAACACGATCTCACCGGCACCGGCAGCGGCACCTACACGACGATCTCCGGACACGGCGTGCTCGAGAACGATCGGGTCATCCCGCCGATCGGCAACAGCGTCCAGCGCGACAGCTTCGTCGTGCCCGAAGGCGTGAACCTGCATTTCCTCGGGTTGCCCGGCGGCGTCATCACCGACCGCCTCGGCCAGCGCGCGGACGTCGGCGGCGACCTGACCGGTGTGCCGCTGCTCAAGCTCGGCGCGGGCGACACCGCGCCGGACATCCTGATCACGCCCTCCTTCGGCACGATCAACATCCAGGGCAATCCGATCACGGTCGACAATCCGCAGGGCGTGCGACTGAGTCAACTGATCCGCGATCACGACCTCAGCGGCAACATCGTCGTCTCCACCTGTCTGCAGCAGTCGGTGTCGCAGGGAAACCGCGAACACTGGGCCGGCGTCACCTTCGATCTGCCCGACCGTTATCCGAGGCCCGATCCGCCGGATCTGTCGAATCTGCCGCCGCGGTTGCCGATCGATCCGAACTTCCACACCCAGCACGGTCTGACCGGCAGCGGAGCGGGCGAGTACACCGCGATCGGCGGCAATGCCGGGCTGTCGGGCGTGAATCCCTACACCCAGCGGCCGTTCGCCGAGCAGACCTTCACCGTGCCGGAAGGCGTGACCGTCTACTTCCCGTCCCTGCCCGGCGGCAGCGTCCACAATCGGCTGGCCGAGGCGATCGAGAAGGGCGAGGATCTGAGCCGGATCCCGCTCCTGCGGGCCGACGCCGGCCGCACCGCACCGGACCCGCTGCTGCTGCCGGGAACCTACGAGGTCGCGGGCAACTTCGTGCGCATCACCGACCGCGACGGGCAGCGCCTGAGCGAGGTCATCCGCGAACACGGCCTGACCGGCAACGTCGTGGTGGCCGGCGGTCTGGAAGGCCGCGATCGCCCGCACAGCAACGTGCTGTTCGATCTGCCCGAGCACTATCCGGACCGCGACGTGCGCGGCGGCACCCGGGGTTTCGATCTGACGATCGAGCAGGCGATCCCGCCGCAGCGGCAGGCGCCGTCCGAACAGCCGCCGGTGGACGACCAGCGCCGTTCTGCGCTGCCGCCGACCGCACCGCGCCCCGACGAACCCGGTTACGAGGCCTATGCGCAGAGTCGCAGCGCGGTCGAACGGCTCAATGCCGGCATGAACATCGCCTACGGCGAACCCAGCGAAAAGCTCACCGTGGCCGCGGCGACGGTGGCCGTGCAGCAGAACCTGCGCGTGGACGAAGTCGCGCTCAACCCGCCCAGCGCGACCATGGCCGGCGGCACCACTGCGTTCGTGATCGAGCGCGGCGGCACCCGCGAAAGCGACCGCTACGGCACGCTGCCGATGCAGGTCG
>JBIJAD010000021.1:0-20332 GCA_044345955.1 Lysobacteraceae bacterium | reverse complement strand
ACCTTTTCTTTGCACAAGCAAAGAAAAGTCACTCGCTCGCGGCAGCGAGCGAAACAAGAGGCCGAACGGAAAGCCTTCAATATCGCGCTCTTGATTCGATCAAGAGCAGGCCTCATCGCCGAGGCCGGAGAGATGACAAGCATGTTCCAAGGCATCACCACACCCCTCACGAGAAATCGCGCGGAGCGATCGCAGGGGTCAACCGGCCACGAAATGCCGCTGCAACCCCGCCCAGCACTGCTGGTAGTCGCGCTGCCGATGCGCGGCGTCCAGCGCCTGGCGCGTGGGCCGGATCACCGCGCGGGTCTCGAACATGAAAGCCATGGTCTCGCGGATGTAGTCGGGTTTGCCGGTGTCGGCGTCGCTGGCCTTCTCGAACGTGGCCGCATCCGGACCGTGCCCGGTCATGCAGTTGTGGATCGAACAACCGCCGGGCGCGAAGCCGTCGGCCTTCGCATCGTATTGACCATGCACCAGGCCCATGAACTCGCTGGCGATGTTGCGATGGAACCACGGCGGCCGGAAGGTGTTCTCCATCGCCAGAATGCGCGGCGGGAAGATCACGAAGTCCAGATTGCCCACGCCGGGCGAATCGCTGGGCGAGGTCAGGACCAGGAAGATGCTCGGATCGGGATGGTCGTAGCTGATCGAACCGATGGTGTTGAAGCGGCGCAGGTCGTACTTGTACGGCGCGTGATTGCCGTGCCAGGCGACCACGTCCAGCGGCGAGTGGCCGATCGGAGCGCGCCACAGCCGGCCCTGGAACTTGGCGATCAGTTCGAAGTCGCCTTCGACGTCCTCCCAGGCCGCATTCGGAGCGAGGAAATCGCGGGGATTGGCCAGACCGTTGCTGCCGATCGGACCGAGGTCGGGAATGCGCAGGAACGCGCCGAAGTTCTCGCACACGTAACCGCGGGCCACGCCGTCGGGCAGACGCACGCGGAAACGGATGCCGCGCGGGATCACCGCTATCTCCTGCGGTTCGATCGCGATCACGCCCAACTCGGTGTCGAGCTGCAGGCGGCCGTGTTGCGGCACGATGAGCAGCTCGGCGTCGGCGTTGTAGAAGTAGCGTGCGTCCATGTCGCGGTTGGCCGCGTAAAGATGGATGCCGACGCCGGACATCGCCGCGGGCGAACCGTTCCCGCCCATCGTGAACAGGCCGTCGATGAAATCCACGCCGGCCGCGGCGGCATCGGTGCCCGGCAGCGGCAGCGGACTCCAGCGCAACTGATCCGGCGGCACCGGGCCGGTGTCGAAATCGTTGTGGAAATCGGGATGCGCCTGCGCGACGAAACCACCGTGCATCGCCGCCGGACGGATCCGGTACAGCCAACTGCGACGGTTCTGGTGTCGCGGCGCAGTGAACGCGGTGCCGCTGATCTGCTCCGCGTAGAGGCCGTGCGCGACCTTCTGCGGCGAATTGCGTCCCACCGGCAGCGCGCCGGGGATCGCTTCGCTGGCGAATTCGTTGCCGAAACCGGATTGATAACCGTTGGATTTCATCGCGCGATCCTGTACGGGTGGGCCTTGGCCGACCATTTCGATCATTGTGGCGGCTGCGTGATGGTTCGCGATGGCGGGCTGAAGCCCGCCTTACAACACGCCGCGCCGCATCTGGTCGCGTTCGATGCTCTCGAACAGGGCCTTGAAGTTGCCTTCGCCGAAACCTTCGTTGCCCTTGCGCTGGATGATCTCGAAGAAGATCGGGCCGACCGCGTTCTGGGTGAAGATCTGCAGCAGCTTGCGCTGCGAGTCGTTCGGATCGGCGTCGATCAGGATCTTGTTCTTCGCCAGCCGCGGCAGGTCCTCGTTGTGGCCGGGTACGCGCTCGTCGACCACGTCGAAATAGGTCTCCGGCGTGTCGAGGAACTGGATGCCGTTGGCGCGCATCGCCTCGACCGTCGCGTAGATGTCGTCGGTGAAACAGGCGATGTGCTGGATGCCTTCGCCGTTGTACTGCTGCAGATATTCGTTGATCTGCGACTTCGGATCGGAGGATTCGTTCAGCGGGATGCGGACGATGCCATCGGGCGCGGTCATCGCCTTCGACAGCAGGCCGGTCTTGGCGCCCTTGATGTCGAAGTAGCGGATCTCGCGGAAGTTGAACAGGCGCTCGTAGTAGTCCGCCCACTTCTCCATGTTGCCGAAGTAGAGATTGTGGGTGAGGTGGTCGATGAAAGTCAGGCCCAGGCCCCTGGGCATCATCTCCGCGCCCGGCAGCCATTCGTAGTCGGGATCGTGGATGGTGCCCTTCTCGTCGTAGCGATCGACGATGTACAGCATGCAGCCGCCGATGCCTTCGATCACCGGCGCGGCGACCGCCTTGGTCAGCTCGCGCGGGCCGATCTGGGTGGCACCGTTCTTCAGCGCCTGCACCCGCACCCATTCGGCGAGCTTGTTGACCCGGATCGCGAAACCGCAGGCGCTGGGGCCGTGCTTCGCGGCGAAATCGGCGGCGAAGGAATCGGGATCCTCGTTGATCAGGAAGGTGCAGTCGCCCTGGCGATAGGTGCTGATCGGGCGGGTCTTGTGGCGCGCGACCTTCACGAAACCCAGCTTGCGGAAATAGTCGTGCAACTGCTCGGCCTGCCCCGCCGGCGCGGCGAATTCGACGAATTCGAAACCGTCGATTCCCATCGGATTCTCGAACGTGGTGACCTGCATGCCGGGATTGGGCTGGGCGTTCATGGCGGGCTTCCTGGGCGTGATGCGTGAGATGCGTGATGCGGACGGAGCGGCGGCCGTTGCGGCCGCGGGCGGCGTGGCCGGCGCTTGCGGCGCGCTGCCGCGGAGGAATATAGTTTCATTTGAAACCATTTGCAAGCCGCCATGACCGACCCCCTGCCCGTGCAGCCCGCCCACGTCGAATCGGTGCATGCCGAACTCGATCTGGAACACTTCCTGCCGTACCGGCTGAGCGTGCTGTCGAACCGGATCAGCCAGACCATCGCCGATCTGTACGCGCGGCGCTTCGGGATCGGCATCACCGAATGGCGGGTGATCGCGGTGCTGGGCCGGCTGCCCGGGCTGTCCGCCAGCGGTGTGGCCGAACGCACCGCGATGGACAAGGTCGCGGTCAGCCGGGCGCTGGCTCGGCTGCTGGAGCGCGGCCTGGTGCAGCGCGACACCCACGGCGACGATCGCCGTCGTTCCGTGCTGGAACTGAGCGACGACGGTTATCGCATCTACGACGAGGTGGTGCCGTTGGCGCTGGCGCGCGAACGCGCGCTGCTGGCGCATCTGGACGAGGACGAGCGACGCAGCCTCGATGCACTGCTGGACAAGCTCGGCCGCGGCCTGCGCAATCTGGCACAGGAAGACTGATCGCGCCGCACCGCGTTCAGCCCGACCTCACCCGGCTCGACCACATCCGGCTCGACCTCATCCCGCTCGACAGCGTGCGCCACCGCCGGCATCCTGCGCCGATGTCCGCCACCGACCCGATCGCGAACCTGCTCGCCCAACGCCGCTTCGAACAGGCCGAGGCGCTGTGCCGCGCGCGGCTGCAGGCCGATCCTGCCGACAGCGCGGCGCTGGGCGCGTTGTTGCCACTGTTGATGCAGCGGCGCGAATTTCTGCAGGCACGGGTCTTCGTCGAGCAGGCGGCGCACGCGAAGCCCGGCCAACGCGATCTGCTGCTGATGCTGGGTCAGGTGCGCGAGACCATGCGCGACTTCGCCGCAGCGCGCATCGCCTTCGCCGAAGCCGCGGCGCTGGACGATCAGGACTGGATCCCACTGCTGCTGATGGCCGATGCCGCCGAAGCCGAAGGCGATGCCGAGACCGCATTGTCCGCGCGCGTGCGTGGCCTCGCCCGCGCCGAACGCGCCGGCGCGCTGGCCGTGGGCGCGCAGGTGGCGCCGCCGCTGCAGGCGCGGCTGCGGCGCGCGATCGCGGTCGTGCAGCAGGCGCGCGCGTTGCACCTGGACGCGGCCTGCGCGCCGGCGCGCGCGGCCCACGGCAGCGTCGCGCTGGCGCGCATCGACGGCGCGCTCGATGCGCTGCTCGGCCGCGGCCCGCGCGCGCAGCCGCATCCGCTGCAGATCCCGAGCCTGCTGTGCCTGCCCGGGTTGGAACCGCAGCCGTGGTTCGAGCGCGAGCGCTTTCCGTTTCTCGAGGAGATCGAGGCAGAGACCGACGCGATCCGCGCCGAACTGCTGGCGCTGCTGGCGGATGAAGACGACGCGGGGCTGCAACCCTACATCGACATGCCCGCGCAGGCGCCGGCGGCGCCGATCTGGCGCGAACTCAATCGCTCGCCGCGTTGGCGCGGCTATCACTTCCATCGCCATGGCGAAGCGGTCGCCGCGCACCGTGCACGCTGCCCACGCACCGCGGCCGCGCTAGACCGCCTGCCGCTGATGCGCATCGCCGATCACGCGCCGGAAGCGATGTTCTCGCTGCTTGCCCCGCGCACCGCGATCCCGCCGCACACCGGGGTGATGAACGGCCGACTCACCGTGCACCTGCCGCTGATCGTGCCCGCCGATTGCGGCGCGTTGCGCGCAGGCGAGGAAGCGCGCCCGTGGCAGGAAGGCCGCTGTCTGATCTTCGACGACAGCTTCGTCCACGAAGCCTGGAACCACAGCGATCACCTGCGCGTCGTGCTGATCTTCGACCTCTGGCACCCGGATCTCGACGCTGCCGAACGCGAGGCGCTGACCGCGGCGATCGTCGCCTTCGGTGCATTCAACCGGCACTACGCACCGGGCGACTGAATCGCAACCACGCAACGCCGGAACTCGAACGGAATCGTCATCGCCTTGCCGCCTTCACCCGGACCCGAGATCGACGCGACGAGACGGTCGCCATCACGGCGGTATTCGATCCGCTGCGGGAAGTCGTGCGCGGGATTCTCGAACCGTACCCAGGTCTCACCGCCGTCGGTGCGTCGGAACCGCGTCGGCGCGCGGCCGCCGGGCTGTGCGATGTAGGTCGGTACGCCGTCCTCGACTGCGATGCGCAGGAATTCGAAACCGATCAACCGGTCGCCGCGCATGGTGCGCGAAACGCCGACACTGCCGCCCCCGCGCCACGGCAACCAGGATTCCTCGATCCCCTCCGCGCCGCTGCCGCCGCACCAGTCGCCGGCCAGCCAGTGCAGGTCGTCGCCCGGGGTCGGCCTATCCGCGGCGGCGGCGGACACGATCAGCAACAGGCCGGTCGCGATCGCGAAATTGCGCTTGCGCATGGCGTACTCCATCGTAAGGACGACCGCGAGCCTAGCCGCCCGACCCGGCCACTGCTTGTAAAAACACGCAGTCCTGCGGTTTGATGCGCGGATGCGATATCGCGAACATCCCGTGCCCGACACCCTGCGCAGGCGGATCGAATGCGTGTGGACGCTCCGGGACGACGCGCCGGGCGACGCGGTGCAGACGATCTGGCCCGACGGCCGCTGCGAATTGATCGCGCATTTCGCCGCGCCGATGCGTCGCCACCGCGGCGACGGCCGCAGCGAGGATCAGGCGCCGCTGTTGTTCGCGGGGCAACAACGAGGGCCGATCCGGCTGCAGGCGCGCGGGCCGGTGCACTGCCTGGGCGTGCGTCTGGCGCCGGCCGCTTCGGCCCTGATCGCGGGCCCGGCGCTGGCCGCACTGCGCGACGAAATCGCCGACCTGCACGCGCTGGACACCGGTTTCGCCGCGATGTTCGCCGAAGCCGCGCGCGCATTCGCCGAGGATTCCACGGCGCTTTGGACATCGTTGGAACGGCGTTGCTCGGCGGCGACGTTCGATGCCATCGTCGAAGCCGCGGCGCAGGCGCTCGACGATGCGCATGGCGATGCGCGCATCCCGGCCTTGGCCGCCGAGAGCGGGATTTCCCTGCGTGGACTGCAGACCCGGTTTCTCGCCGCGGTCGGATCGACTCCGAAGGAATACGCCCGGGTTCGTCGTCTCCGGGCCCTGTTGCAGGCGCTCGACGACGACACGATGCCACTGGCTCAGCTCGCCGCGAATCATGGTTACGCCGATCAGGCCCATGCCACCCACGAACTGCGGCAGTTCACCGGCAGCACGCCGGCGCGTCTGCTGCGCGCGCTGCGCGACAATCGCAATGGCGAAAATGCGGTCCGGCTGGCGGCGGCGTTCGTGCGTGGCCGCGGCGCGTGAACGTCGGAGCTGGCCGGGCTCAGCGCAACCAGCCGCGTCCGCGGGCACGCCGCGCGAACCACACCAGGAACAGCGCCCCGGCCAGCACCATCGCCGGCATGATCAGACCGCCCGGCCCGTAGACCGCGATGCTGTCGGCGATCAGGAAGGCGTGCGCCATCTGCACGACCACTCCGATCAGCGACAGCGCCAGCACCGGCAGCGCGAAACGGTTGCGCACCAGCAGCAGCAGGCACCCGGCGACGCCGCCGAACACCGCGACCGCGAACGCCGCGGTGGCCCAGGCCGGGCGCGAGAGCCGCAGCGCGCGCTCGGCGTCGGGCATCGCCTGCAACGCTGCGGACGAGAGCGTCGCGTCCTGGATATAGGCCATCACCCCGATGCCGTTCCACGACAGCATCAGCACGCTGACGATCCAGAACCACAGCGGCGGTTTCTGCGACTCGAACATGAGCACCCCCCGGATGACGAATTCGCACAACGAGAATCGGATCCTCGCGGCAGCTCACTCCACGAACGCACGCCCGCCGCGCATCACGAAGACCACGCGCTTGAGCGCGCGCACGTCCTGCAGCGGATCGCCGTCCACGGCGATCACGTCCGCCGCCTTGCCCGGCTCGAGCGTGCCGATCTCGTCGCCGAGGCCGAGCAGGTCGGCGGCGTTGACGGTGGCGGCGACGATCGCTGCCATCGGCGACATGCCGTGCTCGACCATCAGCTCGAACTCGTCGGCGTTGCGACCGTGCTTGCTGACCCCGGCGTCGGTGCCGAAGGCGATCTTCACCCCGCGCGCGTGCGCCAGCCGCAGGGACTTGCCGGTCACGCCGATGCGCCACTGGATCTTCTTCAGCACTTCGCCGGTGTAGGCGTTCGGATTGGCGGCCAGCCGCTCGCGATAGCCGTTGACCGTCGACAGCGTCGGCACGTAATAGGCGCCGCTGCGCAGGAAGGCGCGCACGCCGTCTTCGTCGAGCAGGGTACCGTGTTCGATCGAATCGGCGCCGGCGTCCAGGGCCATGAGGATGCCGTCGGCGCCGTGCGCGTGGACCGCGACCTTGCGCCCGTACAGATGCGCGGTCTCGACGATGGCGCGGGCCTCGTCGTCGAACATCTGCGCGCCGAGACCGGCGCCGATCCGGCTGTTGACGCCGCCGGTGGTGGCGAACTTGATCACGTTCGCGCCGCGCGCGATCTGCCGGCGCACCGCGCGCCGGCAATCGTCGGCGCCGTCGCAGAGGTTGGACACGTCGATCGCCGGATGCAGGTCTTCGCCGATGCCGAGGCGCGCGTCCATGTGCCCGGTGGTGGCGGAAATCGAGCGCCCTGCGTCGACGATCCGCGGCCCCTGGACCTTGCCGGCGGCGACCGCGTCGCGCAGCGCCAGGGTCACGCCGTCGGCGTTGCCCAGATTGCGCACGGTGGTGAAACCGGCGCGCAGGGTCTTGTGCGCATTGACCAGGGCGTCGTAGGCCGCGGCCGGCGGCGAGCGGGTCAGGTCTTCGACCAGGCCTTCGATACCGGCGAGGTCCGAGTCCAGATGCACATGACTGTCGATCAGACCGGGCAGCACGAACTTCGCGGACAGATCGATCCGCACCGTGTCCGCGGGCAGCCCGAGATCGGCCGCGGAGCGCAAGCCGTCGTGCACCGCGACGATGCGGCCTTCGCGGATCACCAGGGTGCTGGGCCCGCGCGCGGGCGAACCGGGCCGGTCGAGCAGGCGGCCGGCGTGGATCAACTGCGTCGGCGGCGTCTGTGCGGCCGGCGTCTGCGCAGTGACGAGGCCGATCGCCGCCGGGATCGCGAACACGGCCGCCACGGCCAGCGCGGCGATGGGAACGACCTTCTTCAGACCATGGAACGCGCGGCGCGTGATCATGCCTGGACCGGACAGCGGGCGGGTGGAAGGACCGCGCCCGCGGGCGGGCGCGGGCGACGACTTACTTGACGCCGTGCATCAGACGATTGATGAGCGGCGCGGCGAGGAAGAACAGGATCGCGACCACGATGCCGATGATGAACATCGAATTGAACACGTCGGCGTACTGCGCCAGCGCGGCGACCCGATCGGTCGCATCGCCGCCGGAGGCTTCGGCCGCGAGCAGGCCGGCGACGTAGTTGGCCATCGCGATCGACAGGAACCAGCCACCCATCGCCAGACCGGTTTCCTGCGGCCGTGCGAGCTTGGTGACCATCGCCAGACCGATCGGCGAGAGGCACAGTTCGCCCATGGTGTGGATCAGGTAGGTCAGGGTCAGCCACAGCCACGAGATGCGCGCGCCGGCGTCGGCGAACTGCTCGATCGCGAACACCAGCACGTAGAAGCCGAGCGCGGCGCCGGCGAGGCCGTAGGCGAACTTGCGCGGGATCGAGGGATTGAGGTTGCCCTTGTCCAGCGCCGGCCACATCGCCGCGAACACCGGCGCCAGCAGGATGATGAAGACCGGATTGACCGACTGGAAGATGGTGAAGTGCACTTCCTTGCCGAAGAAGCTCGGCATGTTGACGTGGTTTTCGGCGAGGAAGTTGAGCGAGGAGCCGGCCTGTTCGAACAGTGCCCAGAACAGGATGTTGGCGCCGAAGAGGATGAGCATCGCGATGTAGCGTTCGAGCTGGATGCGCTCGCCGCTGCGGACACCGCTGCTGACGAAGTACGCGACCAGACCGAGCATCATCGTCACCAGCAGGATGCCGAGCACGCCCAGTTCGGACAGCAGCCAGTGCATCGACGAGCCCTTGGCGAAACCTTCGGCGAGTTGCTCCTGCCAGGTCTTGTCGAGCAGGTAGAACACCGGCACCGCCAGCACCAGCGCACCGATCAGCACCTTGATGACCGGGCCGAGGCCCTGCTTGTTTTCCGGCGCCTTGCCGACGTGGCCGAGCCAGCCCTTGACGACCTGGAACACCATCAGGCCGAAGATCATGCCCAGCGCGGCGGCGAGGAAACCCCAGCGATAGCCGTACTGCGCGCCGATCCAGCTCGCGCAGACGATCGGCGCGAGCAGCGCGCCGGCGTTGATGCCCATGTAGAAGATGGTGAAGCCGGAGTCGCGGCGGGCGTCGCCCGGCGCGTACAGCTTGCCGACCATGGTCGAGATGTTCGGCTTGAACAGGCCGTTGCCGACCACGATGATCGCCAGGCCGATGATGAACTGGGTCAAGTCGTTGGACATCAGCATGAAGCAGCCGGCCGCCATCAACGCGCCGCCGAGCATGATCGAACGCTGATAGCCGAGGATGCGGTCGGCGACGAAGCCGCCGAGAATGCCGGTCATGTAGACCAGCGCGGTGAAGCCGCCGTAGGTCTTGCTGGCGGTGGCCTTGTCGCCGTCGAAGAACGCCGCCGCGACGTGCACCGCGAGCATGGCACGCATGCCGTAGTACATGAAGCGTTCCCAGAACTCGGAACCGAACAGGTTCCACAACGCCTTGGGATGGCCGAGGAATTCGCCGGCAGGCGGCGGTACGAAATCGTGCTGACTGCTGTTGCCACCGCTCATGCCGCCTCTCCCGTGCGAATGTCCGGAGTCTAAAGAAAACGCCGGACGCTGAAACCAACGCCCGGCGCGGCGCATGTTTACTCCGTGTTCATGGTCCTGTCAAACCGGTGCCGCATGCGGCCGCGCATGGTACTGCCGTGCACGGTAGCGCCGCGGGAGGCGGCGGCGCGACGACCTCATCATGGGCGCGGGTTTGTCGCCAAGACCGGCAAGACCGGCCGGCAGGGCGCGCGGCGGCGCCGTGCCGGCGGGCGGTCAAGGTGCGACCGGCACCGCGTAGTCGTAGCTGGCGCCGATGCCCAGCGGGATGCCGAGGCCCCAGTAGGCGAGCAGGAACAGGCTCCACAGCACCAGCAGGGTGATGGTGTACGGCAGCATCATCGCGATCACGGTGCCGATGCCGGTGTTCTTGACGTAACGCTGACAGAACACGACCACCAGCGGGAAGTACGGCATCAGCGGCGTGATGATGTTGGAGGTCGAATCGCCGATGCGGTACGCGGTCTGGGTGAGATCGGGCGAGACGCCGAGCTGCATCAGCATCGGCACGAAGATCGGCGCGAGCAGACCCCACTTCGCCGAGGCCGAACCGATCAGCAGGTTCACCGTCGCGGTAAGCAGGGTGATGCCGATAAGAGTCAGGCCCAGCGGCAGGCCGGCGGCTTTCAGCGCTTCGGCGCCTTCCAGCGCGATCAGGATGCCGATGTTGGACTGGGTGAAGGCGGCGATGAACAGCGCGCAGCAGAACGCGAGGACCAGGTAGTAGCCCATCGTGTTCATCGTCTTGCTGATGCCGGCGACCACGTCGCGATGGCTCTTGATGGTGCCGACGACGGCGCCGTAGACGATGCCGGGGATCAAGGTGAGGAACAGGATCAGCGGCACGATCGCCCGCATCAGCGGCGCGTCGATGTGGGTGAGCTGGCCGCTGTCGCCGTGGCGCCAGGCCGAATCGACTGGCTGCGCTGTCAGGGCGATGATCACCAGACCGAGAACGATGCTCAGCAGGCCGAAGATCAGACCCTTCTTTTCCTTCGGCGACAGCCGCTCCAGGGTGGGCGCGTCCTTCATGTCGCCATCGATGGTCGCGGTGCGCTTCAGTCGCGGTTCGACGATCCTGTCGGTGACGAACCAGCCCACTGCGATCACCAGCAGCGACGAGGCGGCCATGAAGAACCAGTTGTTGAGCGGGTTGACTTTATGCGCGGGGTCGAGGATCTGCGCCGCCGTCTGGGTAAAACCGGACAACAGTGGATCGAGGCTGGTCGGCACGAAGCTGGCCGAGTACGCGCCGGACACGCCGGCAAACGCGGCGGCGATGCCGGCCAGCGGATGGCGACCGGCGGCGTAGAAGATCACCGCGCCAAGCGGCACCACCAGCACATAGCCGGCGTCGACCGCGAGGTGCGAGAGGATCGCGACCGTGATCAGCATCGGCGTCAGCAGGCTTTTGGCGGTCACGCTCATCAGTGCGCGCAGCGAGGCGTGGATGAAGCCCGAATGCTCGGCGACGGCCAGACCCATCATCGACACCAGCACCACGCCCAGCGGCGGGAAGCTGGTGAACACGCCGACCATGCCGGCGATGAATTCGGCCAGCGCCTTCCCGGCGAGCAGGTTGGTGATCGTCACCGGTTCGTTGGTGCGGGGGTTGACGATCTCGAAGGTGACGTTGGACAGCAGCCAGGAAGCGACCATCACGATCAGCATCAGCCACACGAACAGCATGGCGGGGTCGGGCAGCTTGTTCCCCAGGCGCTCGACGCCGTCGAGGAACCGGGTGAGGAAGGTGCGGGGCGCAGGCGGTGCGGCAGGCGTATCGGTCGGGGTCGTCATGGCGGGTGCGGGTGGCGACGGGGCCGTGGGTATCCTTGGGACCGCCGATGCTAGCAGGTCGTCCCGCCTGGCCACCGCCGGCGCGCGGCCGCCCGCCGACGCCGGCGATCAGGCTGAACGACTCATTCAGGCGGGCGATCGGAGCCCGGGCCGGGCGGCGGGGCGAGATAGCGACGGTCGTCGAAACTGGCGCACCACTGCGGCCGGTAAACCACGATCAGGGTGATCGCGCCGCCGCACAGGAAGCCCTCCCCGAACATCATCGGCAGGGTGGCGATGACATAGGCCGTGGCGCTCGCGTCGCCGGCCAGCGCGGCGAACGCGGCCCGGGCCAGATTGACCGAGGCGATGGCCAGCGCCCCGCCGAGGAAGCCGCGGACCCAGACGTAGATCAGGAGGTTCGGCGGCAATCGTCGTTCGATGCCGCGGCCGACCGCTTCGGTGACCAGCACCGCGAGCGCACCACCGGTGAGGAAGTCGGCAGCCCATCCGTGCCAGGCCGCGCCCATCGCCCAGGCACCGAGCCCGGCCGCAGCCATCGTCCACAGCGCGAAACGCGGACCGAACATCAGGGTGGCGAGCGTCGCGCCGAGAAAGTGCAGTTGCACGCCGCGCACCGCATCGGTGTTGAACCAGCGCAGCGCGGCCAACGCGAACACGGTCAGCAGCAGCACCCGCCAGGCTTCGGCGTCGCCGTGCAGCTTGTACCAAGGCAGACCGCGCGCGGCCCAGGCCAGGACCGCCAGCGCCGGCGCCCAGGCCAGCAACGACCAGGGCAGCGCCTGCGCGAGCACGGCGCCGTCCACGGCGCGCTCAGCGTCCGGGCCCGATCGAGGAACGCACCTCGAACAGCTCCGGGAAGAAGGTCAGATCCAGCGCCTGCCTGAGAAACCCGGCGCCGCTGGAACCACCGGTGCCGCGCTTGAATCCGATCACCCGCATCACCGTGCGCAGATGACGGAAGCGCCAGATCTGGAACTGGTTCTCCATGTCCACCAGGTCCTCGCACAGCGCGTACTCGCGCCAGAAGCTGCCGGTGTCCTCGTAGATGCGCTCGAACACCGGCAGCAGCGCCGGGTCGGACACGTGGGCCCGGGTCCAGTCGCGTTCCAGATGCGCCTCCGGCACCGCATGGCCCCAGCGCGCGAGGTAACGCAGGAATTCGTCGTACAGACTCGGCGCCTCAAGCACCGCGCGCAACCGCGCCTGTGCCGCCGGGTCGTAGTCGAACACGCGCAGCATCGCCGCGTTCTTGTTGCCCATCAGGAATTCGATGGTGCGGTACTGCAGCGACTGGAAACCGGAAGAAGGACCGAGCACGTCGCGGAATTCCATGTATTCCGAGGGCGTGAGCGTTTCCAGTACCGCCCACATCGCGGTCAGTTGTTCCTGCACGCGCTTGCAGCGCGCCGCGACCTTGCCGAACTGCCAGACGCGATCGTGGCGCAGATGCTCCGCAGCGGCGGTCAGCTCGTGGATCAGCAACTTCATCCACAGCTCGGCGACCTGGTGCTGGACGATGAACAGCATCTCGTCGTGATGCGGCGGGTCCGACAGCGGCTGCTGCGCGTCGAGCAGGCGGTCCAGACGCAGATAGCCACCATAGGTCATGCGCCCGGAGAGGTCGGTGTGGATGCCCGCTTCGAGGGGGCGCTCGTTCTGATCGATGCTCATCCATACAGAGTAACGCACGACCGTATGGAGGGGCCGGGCGCGCGACCCGCGTGCACTGCGCCATGGCGTTAGGCTTCGGTTAAATCACGGATTCCATTCGAGTTTCGCGCACGTCTGCCGCGGCCGGTCATCGGAATGCAACCCACGAGCGCGACGATTTCCGTCACAATCCACGGTCCGCGCGCCGCCGCGGCTGTCCATCGGGGGATCACCATGCTTCGTTTTCTCAGCCGCACGGTCGCGGCCGTGCTGCCGTCCAATCCTGTCCGCCGCGCTGCCGTCCCGCGCGCGCTGGCGTTGTTGCTGTTGTTCGCCTCGGGCGGTTCCGCGCTCGCGCAGACGGTGTCGCTTACCGGCGGCACCTACACGCAGGACTTCAACACCCTGTCCAACGTCGCCGGCAGCACCACCAACACGGCCCTGCCGACCGGCTGGCTGTTGACCGAAACCGGCGGCGGCGCCCGCGACAACGAGCAGTACGCGGTCGATACCGGCAGCAGCAACACCGGCGACACCTTCAGCTACGGCAGCGCCGGCAGCACCGATCGCGCCTTCGGCGGGCTGCAGAGCGGCACCCTGATCCCGGTGGTCGGCGCCTGCTTCACCAACAATACCGGCGCCACCCTCACGAGTGTGGACATCGCCTATACCGGCGAACAATGGCGCATCGGCAACACCGCGGCCGCGCGCGACGATCGCCTCGACTTCCAGATCAACAC
This sequence comes from Lysobacteraceae bacterium, assembly GCA_044345955.1. GTDB lineage: Bacteria > Pseudomonadota > Gammaproteobacteria > Xanthomonadales > Xanthomonadaceae > Lysobacter_I. Next base: position 6,487 of record JBIJAD010000021.1, on the reverse strand, counting down.
CAACCCGGGCAGCGTGAGCCTGACCGCCTCCGGGACGTGGACCGACGTCAACACGCTGGACTTCACCAACCCCGTCAAGACCAACGCCAGCGCCGGTGCGCTCGACGGCAACAGTGCCGCCAACCGCGCCGCGGTGAGCGCAACCATCGGCAGCCTGAGCATCGCCAACGGCGGCAATTTCTGTATCCGCTGGAACGACCTCAACGCCAGCGGCGCCGATGACGGCCTCGCGGTGGACGATTTCTCGCTCACCATCGCCGGCTCGCCGACCCCGGTGATCTCGATCAACGACGTCGCCGCGCTCGAAGGCGACAGCGGCAGCACCACGTTCACCTTCGGCATCGGCCTGAGCCAGCCGGCCGGCCCGGGCGGCGTCAGCTTCGACATCGCCACCGCCAACGGCACCGCCACCGCCGGCAGCGACTACGTCGCCGGCTCCGCCACCCTCACCATTCCCGCCGGCAGCAGCTCGACCACGTTCGCGGTCAGCGTGATCGGCGACACCACGCCGGAGGCGGACGAGACCTTCTTCGTCAACCTCACCAACGTCTCCGGCGCCACGGTTTCCGACGGCCAGGGCCAGGGCACGATCCAGAACGACGATGTCGCGATCGTGCAGATCCACGATATCCAGGGCAACGGCCTGACTTCGCCGATCAACGGCGCGGTGGTCACCACCGAGGGCATCGTGACCGCGCTGAAGTTCAACAACGGCTTCTTCCTGCAGACACCGGATGCGAACGTCGACGCCGATCCGAACACCTCGCAGGGCATCTTCGTCTTCACCTCGTCCGCGCCGCCGGCGTCGGCCGCGGTGGGCAATCGCATCCGCGTGACCGGCACCGTCGCCGAGTTCGTACCGAGCAGCAACCTCAATCAGTTGTCGATCACCCAGTTGACCGGGCCGACGATCGTCGTGCTGTCCACCGGCAATCCGCTGCCGACGCCGGTGACGCTGAGCAGCGCCGACTTCAACGCCGCCTCCACCCCGGGCAGCGCCGAGAAGTTCGAGGGCATGCGCGCGACCGTGGCCGATGCGGTGGTGGTCGCCGGCTCCGACGGCAACATCACCGAGTCCAGCGCGACCTCCAGCACCACCGGCGTGTTCCATGTCGTGCTCGACGGCGTGGCGCGTCCGTTCCGCGAACCGGGCATCGGCGTGATGGACGTGTTCCCGATCCCCGGCGGCAAGACCCCGCCGCGCTTCGACACCAACCAGGAGCGGATCATGATCCGCAGCCGCGGTCAGGTCGGCGCCACCTCGCTGGCGCTGGATGTCGGCGCGCGGATCGCCAACATGACCGGCGTGCTCGACTACTTCGCCGGCACGTGGGCGCTGCTGCCGGACATCGGTTCGGGCACCGCCACCGGCGGCCGCACCCCGACCGCGGTCGCCGATGCGCGTCCCGAGGACGTGACCATCGCCGCGGCCAATCTGCTGCGCCTGTTCGACGAAATCAACGACGCCAACGGCGGTCCGACCCTCACCGCCGCCGCGCTCGACAAGCGCCTGACCAAGACCTCGCTGGCGATCTGCGACTTCCTCAAGGCGCCGGACATCCTCGGCGTGGTCGAGGTCGAGAACCTGCGCGTGCTCGGCCTGCTCGCCGACCGCATCAACTCGACCTGCGCGCGCGCGCCGCAGTACGTGCCGTATCTGGTCCAGGGCAACGACGTCGGCGGCATCAACGTCGGCTTCCTGGTCAATACCCGCAGCGTCGGCGCGACGGCGCGGGTCGAAGTGCTGGAAGTGACCCAGTTCGGCGCGGCCACCGTTCTGAACAACCCCGACGGCAGCACCAGCCTGCTCAACGATCGCCCGCCGCTGCTGCTGCGCGCGATCGTGCACGCCGGCAACGGCGCGACGTATCCGGTCACCGTGATCGTCAACCACCTGCGTTCGCTCAACGGTCTGGATGACACCGCACCGGGCAGCAACGGCTGGGCGAGCGAGGGCGACCGTGTGCGCACCAAACGCGGCCAGCAGGCGATGTTCCTGGCCAATCTGGTGCATACGCGCCAGATCGCCAATCCGGCCGAGCGCATCGTGCTGCTCGGCGACTTCAACGCCTTCGAATTCAACGACGGCTACGTCGACGTGATGGGCATCGTCCGCGGCAACGAGGCCGCCGAACCGAACGTCATCTCCTACTTCGACAGCCCGATCACCCGGCCGCTGATCGACGGTTCGGAGCTGATCCTGAACCCGCTGGAGCGGTATTCCTACGAGTTCGACGGCAACGCCCAGACCCTCGATCACGTCGTCATCAACGAACCGATCGTGATGGAGGCGGCCGACATCCGCGTCGATCACGCCCGCATCAACGCCGACTTCGGCGTGCACAACTTCGGCGTCGCCGGCAACGCGATCCGGATGTCCGACCACGACCCGGTGCGGATCGCGATCTCGGTCGCGGCCTTCCGCAGCGCCGATCTGGGCGTCGTCGCGAGCGGCGCGCCGGCTTCGATCCGCGTCGGCAACACCGCCAACTACACCGTCGATGTCGACAATGCCGGCCCCAACGACGCCAGCCCGGCTTCGCTGGCACTGGTGTTCGACGCGGTGGTGACGCCGGTCGTCACTGCGCCGGCCGGGTGGACCTGCGCCGCGCCGGTGCAGACCGCGACCACGACCACCGTCACCTGCACCGCGGCGACCTTCGCCCTCGGCGCGACCGACAGCTTCGCCATCGCCGTCGTCACCGACAGCACGCTCGCCAACCGCGCGCTCACCCTGCAGGCGGCGATCGCCTCGACCACCGCCGATCCGGCCAACGCCAACAACCAGGCCACGGCCGCGGTGAACGTGCTGGCCGAGTCCGACCTGGGCGTGACCGCCAGCGGCAGCGGCGGCGTGGATGTCGGCGGCAACGCCGGCTTCACGGTCGGCGTCGCCAACGCCGGCCCCGATGCCGCGGCCTTCGCCGGCCTCGCGCTGGTGTTCGACGCCGTGGTCTCGCCGGTCGTGACCGCGCCGGCCGGCTGGAGCTGCGCCGCGCCGGTGCAGACCGCGACCACCACCACCGTCACCTGCACCATCGCCAGCTTCGCCAGCGGCGGCAGCGGCAGCTTCACCGCGACCGTGCCGGTCGGCGCCGCGCTGGGCGGGCAGACGCTGACCCTCGCCGCGGCGATCACCTCGCAGTACACCGACCCGAACAAGGCGAACGACACCGCCACCGCGTCCGTGACGGTGCGCGCCATCGCCGATCTGGCGATGACCGCCACGGCCGGCGCATCGCCGGTCCAGGTCGGCGGCACGGCCTCGTACTCCGCGACGGTATCGAACGGCGGGCCGAGCACGGCCACCGGCCCGTCGGTCGTGCTCGAATTCGACGCGGTGGTGACGCCGACGGTGAACGCCCCGGGCGGCTGGTCCTGCACCGCGCCGGTACAGACCGCGACCACCACCAGCGTCTCCTGCTCGGCGGGTTCGCTCGCTCCGGGCGCGGGCGCGACCTTCACCGCCGACGTCCCGGCCACCGCCGTGCTCGCCGGTCGCAGTGTGGTCATGACCGCGACCGCATCGTCGGGCACCGCCGACACCGCGACGGCGAACAACGCCGCCACGGCGTCGGTGGCGATCGCGACCGCCGCCGACCTTTCGGTCACGGTCGCCGCCGGCGCCTCGCCGGTGAGCCCGGGCAGCATCGCCGGCTACACCGTCACCGTCGCCAACGGCGGCCCGAGCGCCGCCGCCAACCCGAGCCTGACCCTGGTGTTCGACGCCCTCGTGGCACCGACGGTCACGACTCCGGGCGGCTGGAGCTGCGCCACGCCGACCCAGACCGCCACCACGACCACCGTGACCTGTAGCGCGGCGAGCCTCGCCGCCGGCGCGAACGCGAACTTCCCGGTCTCGTTCCCGGCGACCAATCCGCTCGCCGGCCGTCTGGTCCAGTTGATCGCGACGGTCGCGTCCGCCACCGCCGACACCGCCGCCGGCAACGACACGGCCTCGGCTGCGGTGCAGATCCGCCTCGCCGCCGACCTGTCGGTCGCGGTCACGGCCGCCGCAGCCACCGCGCCGGTGGGCAGCACCGTCGTCTACAACGCGACGGTCGCGAACGCCGGCCCGAACGCGGCGGCCTCGGTGACGATCACCTTCGACTTCGACGCCCTGGTCACGCCGACCATCGCCGGCCTGCCCGCGCCGTGGACCTGCACCACCACCACCCAGACCGCGACCCTGACCCGCGTCGTGTGTTCGGGCATCGGTGCCGGTCTCGGCATCGGCGGCAGCGCACCGATCACGGCCAGCTTCCCGGCCGTCGCGGCGCTCAACGGCCGCACCGTGCGCCTGACCGCGAGCATCGCCGCGCCGGTGTTCGATCCGGTGCCCGGCAACAACCAGGCCAGCGCGCAGACCCTGATCCAGTCCTCGGCCGACCTGACGGTGCGGATGATGGGCCGCAGCGGCCGCGCCGGCGTGTTCATGGTCGTGGTCCGCAACGACGGCCCGAGCGCCGCCGCCAACCCGAGCCTGGTGGTGACCGGCAACCTGCTGCCGCGCAACGTCTCGATCGTGCCGGCCACCGGCTGGACCTGCGCCCCGACGACGGTGGCGACCGGTTTCCGCTTCAACTGCACCGCCGGCGGCCCGCTGGCGAACGGCGGCGAAGCCTTCTTCGGCCTCGCGGTCGCCGGACGCGGCCCGCAGGCGGTGACGATCACCGCCACGGTGTCCTCGGCCACGCCGGATCCGGATCCGACGGACAACACCGCCCAGCGCGTGCTGGTCGGTGCCGGCCTGCCGGACGAGTGCACCCACCGCTTCTGCCGGCGCTGAGTCCGCAGCGCGGACCCGCCCGACATCGGCGTCACCCGAAGCGCGGCCCCGGCCGCGCTTCTTTTTTTGCGCGGCCATACGGCGACGGATGGCGCCTCGTGCACGATTCGCGCCGCTTGTCCCCTGTCGCCAGTCATGACGCGCTGCGCAACGGGTCGTGCGCGCGCTGCGGGTATCATCCGCGGATCGACGCATGAGACGCACCGGATGACCGTCGCCGCACGATTCGAGATCGAATACCTGCAATACCTCGGGCCCGACGGCGCGCTCGTCGCCGAGCCGCCCGCGGCCTTCGCCGATCCTGCCGCGCTGTTGCCGCTGTTCCGACAGATGCTGTTCGTGCGCACCTTCGACAGCAAGGCGATCGCGCTGCAGCGCACCGGCAAGCTCGGGACCTACGCCAGCAGCCTCGGCCACGAGGCCACCCACGTCGGCATCGGCGCCTCGATGCGGCCCGAGGACGTGTTCGCGCCCAGTTACCGCGAATACGGTGCGCAATTCATGCGCGGCGTGCGTCCGCGCGAGGTGCTGCTCTACTGGGGCGGCGACGAACGCGGCAACGACTTCGCCGATGCGCCGAAACACGATTACGCCTGGTGCGTGCCCATCTCCACCCAATGCCTGCACGCCGCCGGCGCCGCGCTGGCGTTCAAGCTGCGCAAGGAATCGCGGGTGGCGGTGACGACCTGCGGCGACGGCGGTTCGTCGAAGACCGACACCTACGCCGCGATCAACTCCGCAGGTGCCTACACCCTGCCCTTCGTCCAGTGCATCATCAACAACGGTTGGGCGATCTCCGTTCCGCGCGCGGCGCAGACCGGCGCGCCGACCCTGGCGCAGAAGGGTCTGGCCGGCGGCCTGCACTGTCTGCAGGTGGACGGCAACGATCTGATCGCGGTGATGGAAGGCATGCGCCGCGCGATGGAACGCGCGCGCGGCGGCGGCGGCGGCAGCGTGATCGAATTCATGACCTACCGCCTGCACGACCACACCACCGCCGACGACGCCCGCCGCTATCGCGGCGAAGACGAAGTGAAGGCCGCGTGGGCACGCGAGCCGATCGCACGGCTGCGCACGTATCTGACCGCCGCCGGCGTCTGGGACGAAGCGCAGGAGAACGCCTGGGCCGACGAATGCGCCAAACGCGTCGACGTCGAGATCAACGCCTATCTGGAGACGCCGGTGCAACCGGTCAGCGCGATGTTCGATTACCTCTACGCCGAACTGCCGGCCGATCTGCAGGCGCAGCGCGATGCCGCCGTCGCCGCGGAGGGCCGCAGGCATGGCTGACGGCGCACCGATTACGCTGATCGAGGCGATCACCCAGGCGCTCGCCCACGAGATGCGCCGCGACCCGCGCGTGCTGGTGCTGGGCGAGGACGTCGGCGTGAACGGCGGCGTGTTCCGCGCCACCGCGGGGCTGCAGCAGATCTTCGGCCCCGAGCGCGTGCTCGACACGCCGCTGGACGAAACCACCATCGCCGGCCTGACCGTCGGTCTCGCGGCGCAGGGCATGCTGCCGGTGGCCGAAGCGCAGTTCGACGGCTTCGTCTATCCGATGGTCGATCACATCATCTGCCACGCCGCGCGTTTCCGCACCCGCACCCGCGGCCGTCTGACCTGCCCGATGGTGCTGCGAGTGCCTTGGGGCGGCGGCATCCGCGCGCCGGAGCACCACAGCGAAGCGAACGAGGCGAT
>JBIJAD010000262.1:0-5636 GCA_044345955.1 Lysobacteraceae bacterium | reverse complement strand
GATCCCGCACATCGACGACTTCCAGGACAACGGTTTCACCAAGGAGGAAATGAAGCTGGTCTGGGAGACCCGCAAGATCCTCGGCGACGAGCGCATCCAGGTGAATCCGACCGCGGTGCGGGTGCCGGTGTTCTATGGCCATTCCGAGGCGGTCAACGTCGAGACCCGCGAGAAAATCTCCGCCGAACAGGTACGCGCCCTGCTGGAAAAATCGCCGGGCGTGGTGGTGGTGGACGAGCGCAAGCCGGGCGGTTACCCGACCCCGGTCACCCACGCCTCGGGCCGCGACCCGGTCTACGTCGGCCGCATCCGCGACGATTTCTCGCATCCGCGCGGGGTCAATCTGTGGATCGTCTCCGACAATATCCGCAAGGGCGCGGCCCTGAACGCGGTGCAGGTGGCCGAGCTGGTGGCCGCCGAGGACTGAGACAGGCATTGCGAACCCCCCGGAGACCCGGCTACAGTCTCGGGATCGGTTCCGGGGGCAAGCGTGATCAAACACTTGCGGATCACAGTTAGCGTTCTACTGGCAGTGGCGGCCCTGTTGTCGCCGCTGTCGGCGTGGGCGCTCGGGCTGGGGCAGATCCGGGTGCTGTCCCAGCGCGACCAGCCGCTGCTGGCCGAAATCCCGGTCGTTTCCAACGATCCGAGCGAGTTGGAGGCGCTGCAGGCGCGGCTGGCCTCGCCGGAGACGTTTGCCCGGGTCGGCCTGGCGCCGCCGCAGGGCATCGTCTCCGACCTGCAGTTCGCGGTCGCGCTCGACGCCCGCGGCCGGCCGGTCATCCGCGTCACCAGCGCCCAGCCGGTGGCGCAGCCGCTGCTGACCTTCCTGCTGGAAGTGGACTGGGGCCAGGGCCGATTGGTGCGCGAATATTCCGCGCTGCTCGATACCCCGCAGACCGCTGCCGCACCGGTGCAGCCGCCGATCCAGGAAGCCGGCGTGGATGCCGGCAACACCGTGCTGCGCCCGACCGAACCGCTGCCGCCCGCGCCGCAGACTGCCGCCGCCACCCCGGCGCCGCAGCCCGCGCCTTCCGACCAGCCCGATCCGCTGAAGGCGCCCGCGCCGGTGCCGGTGCCGCTGACGCCCGATCCGGCGGAAGTCGCCGCGGCGGTGCCGATCGAGGTCGTGACCAGCGGCCGGATCCATACCGTCCGCCGCGGCGAGACCCTGGGCGGGATCGCCGCCGGTCTCGGCGGGGGGTTCAGTCTCGACCAGACCATCGTCGCCCTGCTGCGGGCCAATCCCGAAGCCTTCATCGGCGGCAACGCCAACCGGCTGCGCGCCGGTGCGGTGCTGCGCATCCCCGACGACACGACCATCGCCGGCTTCAACCCCGACGAGGCCGCGCTGGTGGTGCGCGAACAGGCCGCGCAGTGGCGCGGTATCGGCCGCGCCCTGCCGCAGCCGCCGGCGGTGGTCGGGGCCGCACCGGCGCCGCAGGCCGGCGCAGCGCCGGCCGCCGCCGCGGGCAGCGGCCCGCGCGCCTCGCGATCGATCGCGCAGGCGCGTCTGGAAATCGTCCCGCCCAGCGCCAACGACGCGAAGCGGGCGGGAACGCGATCCGGCGTCAGCGCCGGTGGTGAGGGCGACATGTTGCGACAGCAGGAACAACAGCAGACCGCGGAATCCCTGGCGGCGCGCGAGGCCGAAGTCCAGGAACTGCAGGCGCGGGTCGCGGAGCTCGAGGAACTGCAGAAGAAGCAGAACGAGCTGATCGCGATGAAGAACAGCGAACTGGCCGCGGCGCAGCAGGCGCTGGGCAAGGTCCAGGACGGCGCCGGCCCGGCCGCATCGGCTGCGTCGCTGGCGCCGTGGCTCGCCGTCGCCTTCGGGCTGGTGGTGATCGCGGTCGCCGGGGTGTGGTGGCTGCGCCGTCGCGCCGCGCAGAACGCACCGTCGCCGACCAGACGCGACCTCGGTCCGCTGGTCGCGGCGATCCCGAAGGCGGCAGACGATGCATTCGCCGACGAATCGCCGCTGGAGCCCGAAACGCCGGCCTGGAGCCGCAGCGCCCCGCCGCCCGAGCCCGAGCCGGCGAAGCCCGCGGCGCCGGCCCGCGAAGTGCCGACCTGGCACAGCGGCGGCGCCGACATCGGCCCGCTCAATCCCGCGCCGCCGGGGCAGGGCAGGCTGGATCTGGCGAAGGCCTATCTCGAAATGGGCGACCGCGAGACCGCGCGCAGCCTGCTGCAGGAAGTCGCCACCCGCGGCGACACCGTGGAGGTGCGTCGCGAAGCCGAAGCCCTGCTGCAGGAGCTCGGCTGAGCGCCGCGCGGATCCGGCGATGCGCTACGCCCTCGGCGTCGAATACGACGGCAGCGAATTCCACGGCTGGCAGCGCTTGACCGCGCATGGCGAGGACGGCGGCCCCGCGACCCTGCAGGCGACCCTGGAGCAGGCCCTCTCCAGCGTCGCGGCGCATCCGGTCGAGACCATCTGCGCCGGCCGCACCGACGCCGGCGTGCACGCCGAATGTCAGGTCGTGCATTTCGACAGCGACGCCGTGCGCGCGCCGCGCGGCTGGATGCTCGGGACCACCGCGCGACTGCCGCCGGCCATGCGCATCCGCTGGTGCGCGCCGGTGGCCGACGACTTCAGCGCGCGGTTCTCGGCGCGCGCCCGCCGCTACCGCTATCGCCTGCTCAATCATCAGGTGCGCCCCGCGCTGGGCCGGCAGTGGCTGGGCTGGGACCGTCGCCCGCTGGACGCCGCGGCCATGCATCGCGCCGCGCGGCAGTTGCTGGGCGAACGCGATTTCTCCGCCTTCCGCACCGTGCACTGTCAGGCCGCGCATGCGCGCCGCGAACTGCAGCGGCTGGACGTGCGCCGCGAGGGCGATGTCGTGATCTTCGAGGTGCAGGCCAACGCATTCCTGCATCATCAGGTGCGCAACATGGTCGGCTCGCTGCTGGAAGTGGGCGCCGGCGAACGCCCGGAGCGCTGGATCGCGGAAGTGCTGGAAAGCCGCGACCGCACCCGCGCCGGCCCGACCGCGCCCGCGCAGGGGCTGGTGTTCATCGGCCCGCTGTACCCGCGGGCATGGCCGCTGCCGGAGGAGGTGCTGTTCGATGTCTGAGCGCACCGTACGCACCCGGATCAAGTTCTGCGGACTGACCCGCAGCGATGACGTGCGCCTGGCTTGCGCGCTCGGCGTCGATGCGGTCGGTTTCGTGTTCGCCGAGCGCAGCAAACGCCGCGTTTCGCCGGCGCAGGCCGCGACGCTGCGCACGGCGCTGGACCCGTTCGTCACCGCGGTCGCGCTCTTCATGGACAACGACGCGGCGACGGTGCGCGAGATGGTCGCCGAGGTGCGTCCGACGATCCTGCAGTTCCACGGCGACGAGGACGACGCCTTCTGCGCCTCGTTCGGCCTGCCGTATCTCAAGGCGGTGGCGATGGGCGGCGATGCGGCCGTCGACGGCGCATCGCTGGCGCGCCGCTGGCCGCACGCGGCGGGATTCCTGTTCGACAGCCACGCCGCCGGCCAGGCCGGCGGCAGCGGCCATGCCTTCGACTGGACCCGGATTCCGCGCGACTGCCCGCGGCCGTGGCTGCTCGCCGGTGGCCTGCATCCGGACAACGTGTTCGAGGCGATCCGCGCCACCGCGTGTTGGGGCGTGGACGTCTCCAGCGGCATCGAATCGGCGCCGGGGGTCAAGGACGCGCAGCGGATGCGACGGTTCGTCGAGCATGTGCGGCGCGCCGATGCCGCCACCGCATGACGCGATTCCTCGACGGCGGCACCATGCACGACAAGGGCGCCATCGCGTTCTGCACCGCACGACGGCGTTATGGCGCCCTGCTGCTGGTCGCCTGCGGCTTCGTCGCCCTCGGCGTGTTCCTGCTCGCCGTCGGCGATCGAGATGCGCGATGGGTCGCGATCCTCTGCATCCTGTTCTTCGGCGCCTGCGCGCCGACGTTCCTGTGGCAGATCGTCGATCGCCGCCCGCGGCTGGTCGTCGACGACATCGGCGTGTTCGATCGGACCCTGGGCGTGGGGCGCATCCTTTGGGGCGACATCGAAGACGGCCACCTCGCCTCGATCAACCGTCAGGACTTCGTCTGTCTGATCCTTCGCGACGAAGCGCGGTGGGTGGCGGAATTGCCGCCGCTGCAACGCAGATTGGTCGCCGCCAATCGCGCGCTGGGGTTTTCGGGGCTCAATCTCAACCTTTCCGGGCTGGACGTCGAAGCGTCGTCGGTGTTGGCCTTGATCCCGGCGGAACGTGCCCGGGGTCGCGCCGGCGGGAACGCCGACTGATCGTACCGGCGCCTTCTGTCAACGCCGACCGCAACCAGTCCGCCAGCCGTACGATCTTCGGATCTGTCCGCCGCCGCGAGGCGCACAGCACCCACTGCGCGTCTGTCTCGACGAAACCCCACGGCGCGATCAGGCGTCCGCTGGCGAGGTCGTCGGCGACGAGTTGCGCCGGAGCGATCGCGATGCCGAGCCCGGCGACCGCGGCTTCGAGCAGGTAGTACAGATGTTCGAAGCCGGTGCCCATGCGCAGGCGGTCCGGATCGATGTCGACGCTTGCGGCCCAGGTGCCCCAGGCCTGCGGGCGCGAGACGGTGTGCAGCAGCACCTGCGCGAGCAGCGCGTCCGGCGGCGATCCCATCAGCCGCTCCGCCTCCGGCCAGCGCGGGCTGAGCACCGGACCGATGCGTTCGGGGGCGAGAACGTGCACTTGCCAGTCCGACGGCCACGGCGGGCCGGCGATCAGCAGGGCCGCGTCGAGCCCGGTGAGCTGCGCGTCCGGATCGGTTTCGCGGGCGGAGAGATGCAACTGCAGGTCGGGACACTCCCGCGCGAGTCGATCCATGCGCGGGATCATCCAGCGCGCCAGCACGCTGCCCGGGCAGCCCAGCACCAGGGTCGCCGGCTGCGGCCCGCGTTGCAGGTCCGCCCAGGCCGCGCGGAGTGGGTCGAATGCGTCGGCGGCGGCCTCGTGCAGCCTGTGCCCCAACGGCGTGAGCGTCAGCCCGCGGCCCTGGCGCACGAACAAGGGCGCGCCCAGCGCATCCTCCAGCGTCCGCAGGTGGCGGCTGATCGCGCCGTGGGTGACGTGCATTTCCTCCGCCGCCCGGCCGACGCCGTCCAGGCGAGCCACGGCCTCGAAGGCGCGCAGGGCGTTGAGCGGGGGCAGGTCGCGGGCCATGAAGCGTGAGTTTTCCTGATGAATGGGTCTGATTTTGTGGATTATCCAGCGTATACGATTGCGATAAAATAAGGAATCCGCGGCCCGGCGACCGCTGCAGGCACAACCCCATGCTCGACACCCAGACCGACTTCAACGCCTTTCCCGACGCCGAAGGCCATTTCGACCGCTTCGGCGGCCGCTTCGTCGCCGAAACCCTGATCGGCCCGCTGCAGGAACTGGCCGCGGCCTACGACGCGGCCCGGGTCGATCCCGCCTTCATCGCCGCCTTCGACAAGGATCTCAAGCACTACGTCGGACGCCCCAGCCCGATCTATCACGCGGAGCGGCTCAGCGCCCACGTCGGCGGCGCGCGCATCCTGCTCAAGCGCGAGGACCTGAACCACACCGGTGCGCACAAGATCAACAACACGATCGGCCAGGCGCTGCTCGCCAGCCGCATGGGCAAGCCGCGGATCATCGCCGAGACCGGC